>SLLF01000374.1 GCA_007134175.1 Kiritimatiellia bacterium
CATATTAAGGTTCCGCCAGGATTATAGACTGCGGGTTTGGGGGAACAACAGATCGATAAACCGTTCCGCCGTTGGTTGCGGTTCGTGATTGGCCAAGCCGGGGCGTTCGTTGGCCTCGATGATGGTATAGTCCGGCTGGCCAACATCCGGCACGAGAAAGTCGAGGCCCACCACGGGGATATTCAGGGTGCGCGCCGCCTTCTCCGCCGCCGCCTGCAAGGCGGGATGCACCTCGGCGGTCACGTCGTGAATCGTCCCGCCGGTATGCAGATTGGCGGCCTTGCGCACCTGCACCGTACCCTTGCGCGGGACGATCTTATTCCAATCGTAACCGGCTTCCAATACGCAGCGATGGGTCTCCTCATCCAGTGGAATATGACTTTCGCCACCGGTCGCGGCGGCCCGGCGGCGACTGAGCTTCTCGATCAGCTCTTTGACCGTATGCGTCCCGTTGCCGACGATGGCCGGGGGCTTGCGCACCGCCGCCGCGATCATTTTGAAATCGATCACGATGATGCGCAGATCCATTCCCGCCACCATCGTTTCCACCACGGCCTGATCACACACCTTGCGCGCCCGTTCCAGCGCCGCCTGGACCTCCTCCGGCGTGGTCAGATCGACCGCCACCCCCTGCCCCTGCTCCCCGCGCGCCGGTTTAACCACGACCCGGTCGTGCTGCGCGAGAAACTCGAGGGCCTCGTCCGCCGTATGCGCCGTGATCTGGTCCGGCACGTTCAGCCCCTGTTGCCGCAGTAGCCGGGCCGTCATGCGCTTGTCGTCGCACCAGCTCATGGCAATAGCCGACGTCAGTTCGGTCAGCGATTCCCGGCAGAGCACGGAACGTCCCCCCAGACTCAAAATGAAATACGATTCGTCCGCGTCCACCACTTGCACGGCAATGCCGCGGCGCTGGGCCTCGCGCACGATGATCTGGGCATACGGATTCAGCGACGGCCATTCCTGCTGCGGCGCGTAGAGGGCCTCGTTGATGGTATTCTTCCGTTTCAGGCAGAACACCGGTACACGCCGAAACCCCAGCTTTTCATAGAGGTTAACGGCTTCTGCATTATCGTGCATCACCGACAAATCCAGATAGGAACGGCCCAGTGCCTGGTAGTGTTCCGCCAGATAACGAACCAGCGCCTCCCCTACGCCGGGATGGTGCGATTGCGGATCAACGGCCAGCGACCAGAGGCTCGACCCGTTCTCGGGATCATGAAAGAACAACTGATGGTCCGCCCCGGCGCAGCCCCCGAGGATGGCACCGGTTTCCGCATCCTCCGCCACCACATAGAGCATCACGCGCGACCGGCGATGCGCCCACAGGTAGTCGGGATCGGCTTGCACCATCAGGCGTTTGGCGTAGATCTCGTTCAATGCCGCTATATCGCCCGCGGTATGAATGCGGCGAATCGTCACGCCCTGTGGCCGGGCACGCCCGAAGCGATACTCGTTCAACCACAGGCGGAACGTATGCGACGGATCGAGAAACAACTCCTGCGGCGCCAGCGAGACCACCACATGCGGATCGCGCAAATAGAGCGCCACATCGCGTTGCCCGCCCTGCTCGCCGCGCAAGAGCTCGGCGATGGCCTGCTGCTGCTCGAAGGTGTGCGCGAATATCAACCGGCCCCACCCCATGTGCAGCACGGCATTGGACTTCATCCGCTTTGCGATCGGCGCGGCGGGCTTTTCCCATGATCGCACGGACGCCGCACTGGAGCGGTCAATACGATGTTTCAAAGCATGCTGTCGCGGCATAATAGCCATCTCCGGTTAGGCGTGAATGTCATGAACCTGCAACCAATACTCCAGCAGCGCCACCTGCCATAACTTCGAGCCGCGCAGCGGGGTGATGTGTTGTTCGGGGTCACTCAGCAAGCGGTCCACATAGTCCCGCTGGAAGAGGCCCCGTTCCCGGGCCACCGGCGCGTCCAGCACCCCGCGTACCCAGTCCAGATAGGCCCCGCGCAAATACTTCAAGGCCGGAACCGGGAAATACCCTTTCGGCCGATCGATCACCGCCGCCGGAATCACGCGCCGCGCGGCCTCTTTCAAGATGTACTTGCCGCCCTGGCCCACCTTCAACACCGCCGGCATCCGCGCCGCCAGCTCGACCACCTCGTGGTCGAGAAACGGCACGCGCGCCTCCAGCCCCCAGGCCATGCTGGTGTTGTCGACCCGCTTCACCGGATCGTCCACCAGCATCACCTGCGTGTCGAGACGCAACGCCTGGTCCACCGGCTGCGGCGCCCCCGGCTGCGCGAAATGATCCGCGATGAAGGCACGGCTGAAATCCTCCTGCACGTAGGCCGACTGCATGGCTTCGCCGTATTCCTCATGCGAGCGGTCACAAAATACCCGGGCGTAATCCGCCACCGGCGCACGACTATCGAGCAAGGGCGGATACCAGTGATACCCACCGAACACCTCGTCGGCCCCTTGCCCGCTCTGCACCACCTTAACGTGCCGGGCGACTTCCTGCGACAAGAGGAAAAAGCCGATCACGTCGTGGCTGACCATCGGTTCCGCCATGGCCCGCACGCACGCCTCCAGCGACGGCAACGTCTGGTCGGCGTCCACGCGGATCTTGTGATGGTCCGTCTGGAAATGTTCCGCGATGATGTCGGAATACTCGAACTCATCGCCCTTCTCCTCGTCCACCGCCTCGAAACCGATGGAGAAGGTTTGCAGTCCGTGTTGTCCCGCTTCCGCCAGCAAGCCGACGATCAGGCTGGAATCCACGCCGCCGGAAAGTAACACGCCCACCGGGACATCGGCCACCAGCCGTCGTTCCACCGCGCGGCGCAGCGCGGCCAGGGTGAGCTCCTGCCAATCCGACTCCGACCGGTCGGCGTCGCCCGGCTGCGGGCCGAAGCTCAGGTTCCAGTAGCGCCGTTCCCGGCGCTGGCCGTTGGGTTCAATGGTCAGGATCGTGGCCGGCGGCAGTTTGCGCACCCCGCGCACCAGCGTGTGCGGCGGGGGGACAACGGAGTGGAAGTGCATGTAGTGATGCAGCGCCACCGGATCGAGCGCCGTATCCAGCCCACCCGATTGCAGCAAGGCCGGCAGCGAGGAGGCAAAGCGGAACCTGTCTTTCAGGTTGGCGTAATAGAACGGCTTGATGCCCAGGCGATCCCGTGCGCAGTAGACCCGGCCCGAATCGCGTTCCCAGAGGACGAAAGCGAACATCCCGTGGAACCGCTCCACGCAGCCATCCCCCCAGGCGTGGTACGCCTTGAGGATCACCTCCGTATCACTGCGTGAGAAGAAGGTATACCCCTTGGCGATCAGGTCGTCGCGCAGTTCGCGGTAGTTGTAGATTTCGCCGTTATAGACGATGCCCAGGCCCAGTACATTATCCACCATCGGCTGCTGGC
This sequence comes from Kiritimatiellia bacterium, assembly GCA_007134175.1. Classification (GTDB taxonomy): domain Bacteria; phylum Verrucomicrobiota; class Kiritimatiellia; order SLAD01; family SLAD01; genus SLLF01. The sequence continues at coordinate 3,381 of SLLF01000374.1, forward strand.
CGTGGGGCGAGAGATCAATGATGCTCAGCCGCCGGTGACCGAACGCCATGTTCCGCCGCAGCAACAGGCCCACATCGTCCGGCCCGCGCGGCACCATCCATTCCGTCATACGCTCAATCGCCGCCACGGACGGCGTCCGTCCCGATATCCCGATTTCACCGCAAATTCCGCACATAACTATCCTTGGCGTAGGCCGCTCCCGCAGCCGCTCATATTCATGAGGGACTCATGTTAACGCGGGACCGCCAGCCAAAGCAAGCCCGAATCATTCACATGTAGCGAGGCGTTGATCCTTACTTAAGGCCTCTGCCACCGGACTATCGGATCAACGGCGCCGACAGCAGCATCGATTTTGCCGTCCGTCCCTGGGTGAATGCGGCCGATTGCCGGGGGTATGACGGAATCAGGGACGGCCGGCCAGCTGGCCACAGGCAGCGGCAATATCGACTCCACGCTCGATGCGGACGGTGCAGGGGACGCCGCGGGCCTGCAATGCGTTTTGAAAGGCCGTGACCCGGCGACGATTCGACCGGCTGAGCGGCGTACCCGGTACCGGGTTCCAAGGGATAAGGTTGACGTGACACAACAGTGGCTCGGCATCCGCCGGGCGCAACCAGTCCGCCAGTCGTTCGGCTTGCACCGGGTCGTCGTTCTTCTCCTGCAACAGCACATATTCGAACGAGACGCGGCGGCGGGTTTGCGTGGTGTAGGACCGCACAGCCGCCATCAGATCCGCGATGGGATAGCGTTTGTTCACCGGCATCATAGCCGAACGTAATTCGTCGTCGGCGGCGTGGAGGGATACCGCCAGGTTGACCGGCAACGACTTGGTTGCCAGGCGCTCAATGCCGGGGATCAAGCCGACCGTGGAAACGGTGAAGTTGCGCGCGCCCAGATTGAAGCCGGCAGGGTCGTGCAGCCGCTCGACCGCCGTCCACCAGGCATCGAAGTTGTTGAACGGCTCGCCCATGCCCATGAAGACCACATTGGTCACTCGCCGGGGCCCGGCGGTGCCGGTGGTCGCGTCACGGACCGTGCGTGCGGCCCAGATGACCTGCTCGATGATCTCGCCCGGCGAACAGTCGTGCAGGAATCCGAGTTTGCCGGTGGCGCAGAAGACGCACTGCATCGGGCAGCCGGACTGTGACGACACGCATACCGTGGCACGATCCGGGTACCGCATCAGGACCGTCTCCAGCGGCGACCCGTCGGGCAACGTCCAGGCCACCTTGCGCGTCTCCCCATTGTCGCCCGTCACCAGCGCCACCTCGCGCAGCACGCCCCAGCGCGTAGCCGCCGCCAACCGTTCCCGCAACCGCACCGGCCAATCCGTCATCTGCAGCGGATCGACCGTCAAGTGGCGGTAGCAATGTTGATACCACTGGCGGGCACGGTAAGCCGGCTCACCCCACTCCTGCAGCAGGGCGACACAGTCGGCCAACGACAAATCATAGACATTGGGTCGGTCGGCCATCGGTTTCCTGTCCCCAATTCGGCTGGCTGGCCACGAGCCGGCCATTGGCGTCGGTCAGACCCAACCCCGCAATTTAACGGCCTCGGCGACACGGGTCACGGCAACCAGATACGCGGCCAGCCGCGGGTGTACCTGCATATCCTGCTGCATATCGCGCACCTCGTGGTAGGCGCGGGTCATGTGGGCATCCAGTTTCTCGTGAATCTCCGCCAGCGGCCAGAAATAGTGATACATTCCTTGTACCTGCTCGAAGTAACTCACCGTCACTCCGCCGGCGTTGGCTAGGAAGTCGGGGATGACGTGGACACCGTTCTTGAACAGAATTTCATCCGCTTCGGGGGTGGTCGGACCGTTCGCCAGCTCACAACTGATGCGCGCCTTAATGCGGTCGGCGTTCGAGGCCGTAATCACGTTCTCGAGGGCGGACGGGTAGAGCACGTTGACTTCCAGCTCCAACAGCTCTTCATTGCTGATCGCCTTGGCTTTGGGGAAGCCGGCAACCCTACCGTTGCTCAGTTTGTAATCCACCAGTTCCTGCGGGTCGAAGCCGTCGGGGTTATAGATACCGCCACTGGTATCCGATACGGCGACCAACTTGCCGCCACCCAGGATTTCCCGGTGCAGGGTAGCGGCATATTGGCCGGCGTTGCCGAACCCTTGAACGGCGTAGGTTCCGGACGGATCGATATCCAGGGCGCGACAGGCCTCACGCACCGTATAGACCCCGCCGCGGGCGGTCGCGTCATTGCGGCCTTGCGAGCCCCCCAGCGCCAGGGGCTTACCGGTAATAACGGCCGGATGGGAACGGCCGACGATCGTCTCGAACTCGTCCATCATCCACGCCATGATCTGAGGGGTGGTGTAGACATCCGGGGCCGGCACGTCGCGGTGCTCGCCCAACTCGCGGGCCACCGCCCGTACCCAGCCACGCGCCAACCGTTCCTTTTCCCCTTCCGAGAGTTTCTTGGGGTCACAGGTGACCCCCCCCTTGCCACCGCCTAACGGAATATCCACCACGGCGGTCTTCCACGTCATCCAAGCCGCCAGGGCGCGAACCGTGTCGATGGTCTCGTCCGGATGCCAGCGCAACCCCCCTTTGGTCGGGCCGCGGGCCTCGTTGTACTGCACACGATAGCCATGAAAGACCTGGGTCGATCCATCGTCCATGCGCACGGGAATGGTAAACGCATATTCGCGGCGGGGCCAGCGCAGCAGTTCGCGCAAACCGGGCTCCAAGCCGAGCCGCTCAGCCGCCTCGTCGAACTGCGTTTGGGCCACTTTAAAGGGGTTCAACATCTCGCTCATTTATCCGTCCTTCCATGATCTGGGGGTTAACTGCCTGTGCGGGCCATGGTGTACCTAAAGCGGGCCGGCAAGAAAAGCATTTTATGCCGAGGTGGGGCTCGGCGTTCCCGGGAGCGCCACGCCCCAGCTTGGCCAAGCAATCCAACAGTCCGGACACATGCCATTCACAACGAGTTGATCAACAAATCGCGGATGCGCCCGTAGATCAGCGCAGGTCACGGCGTTGGCCGTGGAAGCGAAAGCGCTGCTGCAGTTCGCGCGACAGAAACTCGGTACCGAACAAGTTGTGCAGCTCATGGGTGGAAGCCCATTGCTCGATCTCGTCGAGTAAGGCGGGGTCTCCGGTGCGAATATGTTCGCTGATGAGGTGATAGATTTTCTGCCAGGCCCAGGACTGGCGAATATCCGCCTCGCCGGCAGTGGCGCCGGTGAAATCTACCGGAAACACCATATCCTTGAGGCCGTCCGCCGCCCGCCCCAGGACGTGTATCATGGCTTCCGCCTGATCAGACGGAACACGTCCGTAAAGCACTAGAGGACGGTCCAAGTAGA
>SLLF01000172.1 GCA_007134175.1 Kiritimatiellia bacterium
AGAAGTGGCCGTTGAAAAAGGGGTGGGTGCCTCAATCGGCTTAGCCGATGAAGCCTACACCAGGGTCGGTGCCCTCGTGGCGGTCGACCGCCAAGCGGCCCTTGCCGGTGCGGACATCGTACTGCGCTTGCGGCGGCCACCAACCGAAGAGATCCGCGTCCTCAAGCCCGGCGCACTGCTGGTGAGCCATCTGGACCCGTTCAACGAGCGTGCATCCATTGACCAACTCGCGGCCGGCAACGTCAGCGCCGTGAGCATGGAGTTGATTCCGCGCACAACGATCGCTCAGAAAATGGACGCGCTTAGTTCGCAGGCCAATTTGGGCGGTTACGTGGCCGTGATCATGGCGGCGGCCCGCGCCCCCAAACTGTTTCCCATGATGATGACCCCGGCGGGAACCCTTTCACCAGCGCGCGTATTCGTGATTGGAGCCGGGGTGGCCGGTTTACAGGCCATTGCCACCGCCAAGCGCCTGGGTGCCCGGGTGGAGGCGTTCGATACCCGCCCGGTGGTCGAGGAACAAGTGGCTTCGCTCGGGGCGCGCTTCATCAAGGTGGATTTAGGCGAGACAGGTCAGACCAAGGATGGCTATGCCCGCGAGTTGACCGGGGAGCAGCTGCAAAAGCAGCGGGACGCCATGGCTAAAGCATGCGCCCGGTCTGATGTGGTGATTACAACCGCTCAAGTCTTTGGCCGCAAGGCTCCGGTGATCGTTACCCAGTCCATCATCGAGCAGATGATGCCCGGCAGTATTATTGTGGATATGGCCGTGGAGACCGGTGGCAACGTCGAGGGATCGCAGCTGGATCAGGAAGTGGATGTGAACGGCGTCGCCATCCTGGGCTACGGCAATCTGCCGGGGCGTGTTCCGCTGCACGCCAGCCAGATGTACTCCAGCAACCTGGTCAACTTTATTGAGCACTTCTGGAACAAGGAGACCAAGCAATTTGAGTTGAAACAGGACGACGAGATCATCGCCGGTGCCTTGGTGACGCACGACGGTGCCATCGTCAATCCCCTGTTGCGCAAGACTTGGAAGCTAGACGATGGGGAGGCCTCATGAGAAGATACTATGGGAGATGGTTAGCAATGTTGGTCGCTGTGGCGGCGGCCGGTTCCGGGGCGGAAACGCCACCGGCAGCCACGCCGATGGAACACCATATTTTTCTGCACGTGGTGCAGCCGGAAGGGGATCAACCGGTACGCATCATCGTTGCCGATCAGCCCGAGCGTCCGGTTGTCCCCGCTCCGGCTGATATACCGGTCGAGCCCGAGCAGCCGGAATTAGAGCCTGTGCAACCCAGCGAAGCTGAGCCAGTGAAGGAGGAGGCCGAACCGGAAGATGAGGCGGTAGCTCCTATGGAGGCCACGGACCCCGCTGCGCCCGAGGAACCGGAAGCGGTGCCGAATGTCGCCGAGGAGATAGCGGAAGACGAGGTAGCGGTGACACCTGTGCCGCCGGAGGAGACGCCACCGGACGATCTGGCTTTGGTGACGGCCGAACCGGTGTCGGCCACCGAGCGCGGGGAGACGCCGCTGGGTTTGTTGCTGTTTATTTTCGTCCTGGCTATATTTCTGGGCTTCGAGTTGATTTCCAAAGTACCGTCGCAGTTGCATACCCCGTTGATGTCCGGGTCGAACGCCATTTCCGGTATTACGATTGTCGGTGCGCTGGCGGCGGCTGGGCTGGGCGTGGGCGGCGCGCTGGGTACGCTGCTGGGGACCTTGGCCGTGGCTTTTGCCACGATCAATGTGGTCGGCGGCTATATGGTGACGAACCGTATGCTGGCGATGTTCAAAAAGAAAGCAGGAGGAGCGCGCTAAGATGAACGCCTTTATCAATTTAAGTTATATCGCAGCCTCCATCCTCTTCATTTTCGGTTTGAAGATGCTGAGCTCGGCGGATACCGCGCGACGCGGCAACATGGTGTCGGCCCTCGGCATGGCCATTGCGGTGATCGCCACGCTGCTGCACCACGGGATGAGCTACCACTGGATTATTCTGGGCCTGATCATTGGCTCCGCCATCGGTGCCACGGCGGCGCAAACGGTCAAGATGACCGCGATGCCGGAAATGGTCGCGCTGTTCAACGGGTTCGGCGGTATCGCCAGCTTGCTGGTCGGCTGGGCTGAATTTCATGCGCGGCCACACAGCCCGGCCTTTACGCTGACGGCGGTCTCCCTGGCGGTGCTCATCGGGGGCATCACCTTTTCCGGGAGCTTGATTGCCTATGCGAAATTGGCGGAGAAAATCGACGGGAAGCCCTTCTTGTTCAAGGGGCAGCAGGGGGTCAACGCGGGCCTCGTGGCGGGTGCCGTCCTGCTCGTGATCCTGTTTGCCGCAGCACCGCACGGCTATTCGCTATTGATCCTGTTAATTGTGCTGGCCTTGGCCCTCGGCGTGCTGGCGGTTATTCCTATCGGCGGGGCGGATATGCCGGTGGTGATCGCGTTGTTGAATAGCTACTCCGGCCTGGCAGCCTGTGCCGCCGGTTTCGTCATCCTCAACAACGTGCTGATCGTCGCCGGTGCGCTCGTGGGCGCCAGCGGATTGATCCTCACCGCGATCATGTGCAAGGCGATGAACCGTTCGCTGGCCAATGTCTTGTTCAGCGGGTTCGGGGCCGCCACCACGCAAAGCGGCGGTGGCTACCAGGGGGAGGCGAATCCCGTCTCGGTGGACGACGCCTACTATATTCTCGAAGCGGCGCGCTCGGTGGTGTTTGTGCCGGGCTACGGCATGGCCGTTTCCCAGGCGCAGCATGTGGTGCGGGAGTTGGGCGAATTACTGGAAGCCAACGGCACCGAAGTGAAGTACGCGATCCACCCGGTTGCCGGTCGTATGCCCGGCCATATGAACGTGCTGCTGGCCGAAGCCAACGTCCCCTATGAACAACTGGTGGTGCCGGAGGACGTCAACCCGATCATGGCCACCGTTGACGTAGCCATCGTGATCGGGGCCAATGATGTCGTCAACCCCGCCGCGCGCGAGGACGAGAACAGCCCGTTGTGGGGGATGCCCGTGATCAACGTGGACCATGCCCGCACCTGCATCGTCTCGAAACGCAGCCTGAACCCGGGGTTTGCAGGCGTGGACAACCCCTTGTTCTTCAAGGAAAACACCCGGATGCTTTTCGGGGACGCGAAACAGAGTTTCCAGGGGCTAGTAGCGCAGTTCAAGGATAGTTAAAACCGCACACGGGTGACCGGCTGGCACATCCAGCGGCGAGTCGAACGAAAGGAGTTCCATGTATTCTGCTTCCGACCTACGGAAAGGGTTGAAAATCGAAATAGACGGCGCCCCATGCGTCATTACCGATTTTCAGTTTGTCAAACCCGGCAAAGGACAGGCGTTGTACCGCTGCAAAATCAAGAACCTGATCACTGGTAGCACGGTCGACAAAACCTACCGCGCGGTGGAGAAGATCGACAAGCCGAATTTGGAAGAGCGCGAACTGATCTACTCCTACCCCGACGGCGAGCAGTTCGTGTTTATGGACAACAGCACCTACGAACAGATTCATATCGGGACGGATGTGCTGGGCAACCAGCGCTGGTTTTTGGTCGAAGACATGGAGGTCAATATCCTCTTTCACAACAACCGGCCGATCGAAGTCACCCTGCCGTTCTTTATCGAGCGAACCATTGCCGAAACGGAGCCCGGGGCGCGCGGGGACACCGCTACCAACGTCATGAAACCGGCGAAACTGGACAACGGCTACGAGATCCAAGTGCCGTTATTCATCAACGAAGGCGACCGGGTGCGGATCGATACCCGCACCGGCAAATACGCCGACCGCGTATCCAAGGGATTTTGAGTACGCGTTCCCCGCTGTCGGCCAAGCGCCGGGTCTTGGAAATCCGCGCGACGTGTCAGGCCGCGATCCGTGCTTTTTTCCGGCAACGGGGTTTTCTTGAGGTCGAGACGCCGGTGCGCATCGCGGCACCTGCGCTGGAGAACCATCTAGACGCCGAACCCTCGGGTACCCACTACCTGCGTACCTCCCCGGAACTGCAGATGAAGCAACTGCTCGGTGCCGGCTATGAACGTATTGTTCAAATGGGACCTTGTTTTCGGCAGAGGGAGCAGGGGCACTGGCATCGTCCGGAATACACCATGCTGGAATGGTACCGTGCCCAAGCTGATTACCACGACATACTCGCCGACACGCGCGCGTTGTTGCCGGCCGTGTGCCGGGCGGTGCATGGCACGGCGGTCTTGTCATGGGGCGGCCGGTCGTTGGCGCTGGATGGCGAGTGGACGGTGCACCGGGTCGGTGAGCTCTACCGGCAATGGGCCGGTTGGGATCCTGTGGTGGATTTTGATGCCGACCGATTCGACTTGGACTGGGTCGAGTATATAGCGCCGGCGCTGGCCGAGGCGGCCACCCCGGTCATCGTCACGGACTATCCCGCCGCCGTTGCGGCGCTGGCCCGGTGCAAACCGGACGAACCGCAAGTAGCGGAACGCTGGGAGCTATTTATCGGCGGGGTGGAGCTGGCCAACGCCTACAGCGAGTTGACCGATCCGGAAGAGCAGCGACAGCGCTTCGCCGCCTGCACCGACGAACGGAAGCAAGCCGGGCGCACGGTCTACCCGCTCGACGAAGCCTTCCTGCAGGCGTTGCACGACGGCCTGCCACCCTGTGGCGGGATCGCGCTCGGCGTGGACCGTCTCGTCATGCTGTTGGCCGACGTTCCCCATATCGATGACGTCAACGCGTTTTGACCCGCCTTCCTGTCCGGGTGCAACATGGCGATGTGGTATGTAAACAACACATTCGGTTTTCATCTCCGAGCGCCAGCTCGGGTCTTCCAGCAAGCCAGCGATCACCAAAATTCGTACCGTCCATACAGGAGGACATAGACGCCCAGCAGGAAGTTGGTGACGACATGAGCCAAGGCGGTAGCCCATAGGTCGCGCGTCTTGATCATCATCCAGAGATAGGCCACTCCGGCAATGAAACCGACAGCCCACTGCATATGTTCCACGGCAAAGACCGCGCTGACGGCCAGGAACAGCGGTGTGTTCCAGGTTCCCATGTCTACTTTCAAAAAATTGCGGCCCAGCAGCCAGCGATAGAGCCAGCCCCGCCAGAAAAATTCCTCAATAACCGCGATCACAAACGCCGAGCCGGCCAGGCGGATCAACGCTATGCCCCAGCCGTTCACCGCCGGGTCGAACGGTGAGGTGGCAGGCGGCTCCGCCACGCTCCAGGGCGGGAAGATGAGCCAGCGTCGGTAAAAGGGCAGGAAGCCAGGTGACCGTGAACCGACCCACTCCGTTTCCGGCAGAATCCATATCACGAAGACCGCGATGCCAAGACCCAGCGCCAATGGTACATTGCGCCACTGCAGCGGACCGTACCAACGCCATGGGCGGAAATAGCAGAATAACCCCGCTCCGACAAAGGTCTGCACCGCATAGACCCACCCGCGAACGACCGACGTCTCGTCCAACGCAAACTGGCCTACCAGAAAGATGCAGGCGATCCAGAAGATAAACGGGGCCACGTGCCCCCACGTCGCATCCTTGATTTCCTGGTGTTCGCGCCACTCGGCTTCGGTTAACCACCGGCGTCGCTCTTGCTTGGAAGATTTCGTTGTCATAAGCTCACCCTGCTACCCATTTGATTGGAGGGAGCATACGGTATGAACAATCATCAGACAATTCCCAACATGGATCGCGCGGCTTGGCTGGCCGCCATGGATTCCCGCGCGGCGCATGCGCCGGTGCCGGGCTATGCGATGTATTCTTCGCTGACCGGTGGGATAACGACCGATCCGGTCCTGATGAGTGTGCCGGTGGACGATCACCTGGTACACCGCGGCGACGGCGTGTTCGAGACGATGAAGTGCGTAGCCGGCAAGATCTATAATGCAGAAGCGCATCTTGCCCGGCTGGAGCGGTCGGCGTCCGGGATCGGGTTGGTATCCCGTTGGACGCGCGGCGAATGGACCGCGTTGATCGCGGCCACCTTGCGTGTTGCCGACCGGCCGGACGCGTTGATTCGGCTGCTGCTGGCCCGTGGGCCCGGCAGCATGGGCGTTAACCCGTATGATTGTGCGAGCCCCCAGTGTTATATCGTCGTTTTTCCGCTACCCGTGCCCTTCATGCGGCGCCGACCCGAGGGGGCGCACATTGGATTTTCCCGTGTGCCGCCCAAGCCGCCACCGCTGGCGGACATCAAGCATTGCAACTACCTGCCCAATGCCCTGATGGCCAAGGAAGCGCGTGATCGTGGATTGGATTTTATGATCGGTTGTGACGGTGCCGGTCACCTGCTGGAAGGTCCCACGGAGAACGTGGCAGCAATCAATCAGCAGGGGGAGCTGATCATCTATGACGCGCCCGAGCTACTGCTGGGGACCACACTGGCCCGCCTGCGGCAATTGGTGATGCCTTTGGTGGCGGACAAGACCCTGACCGGGGTCCGCAATTGGCCGCTGGCCCGCGGGGATCTGGGGACGGCCCGCGAAGTCTGGATCTGTGGCACATCGCACGACCTGGTCGCCGTGACCCGTATCGAAGGACAACCCGTGGCGGACGGTCGCCCAGGCCCCGTCTACGCGCTGGCGGCCGACTTGCTGGCGGCCGACATACGGGCTTAGCGTCCTGCAGACATCAATGGTACAAAAAGCGTGTATGATTGTTAGAAGCCGGGCACACTGGGCCCGGCAGCCGCCCC
>SLLF01000243.1 GCA_007134175.1 Kiritimatiellia bacterium
CAGCAGATAACAGGTCGGCAGTGCATAGCCTGCGGCATTTTCTCGAATTTTCTCTGCGCACGCCGGATACGATTCGAATCATCCACAACCAAGCACATAACGGGGTGCCTTGCCATGGGTACCATTCGCATGAAACCTGGGAGATTTTTGCGGTTTTGGCGGGCGTGCTGCATTTTGATTGCTTGGGGCAGGAACCGATGGCATTCCGACAGAACACGGTGGTCCTGGTACCACCGGGCTGCCTGCATATTTCGATTGACCGTTTGCCGCAGGATCAGCAACTACGCATTATGGTCTTCAATTTACCAGGTGATGAAAATCCTTACGGCATGTATTCAGCTGGCGAAATGAACGTGCAGGATCGCTTCAGCCTGGACACGTTCCGCCTACGGAAGTGGGAGGAATTGCTGGGCATGGCGCCGCGGACACTTATGGAACTGGCCGCGAGAGAACTGGTGAACGGCGAGTGGGGCGAAGAGTGCGCACTGGCCCGGTTGCGCTTGTTGTTTTCATCTTACGCGGACCTCGTGTCCCACGTCAGTCGCAGTGCATGCTCAGCAGCGCACATGCATGTGGCCAAAGCACTTAACCTTTTGCAGTCCCGGTATTACGAAAGGGATTTGTCGGTTGCAGCAGTAGCGGCCGCAGTCGGTCTGTCGGTCTCGCATCTGAACCGGCTTTTTCATCGTTTGACAGGTAAATCGCCGCACGAAATGCTGGTTGAAATCAGGTTGCGCCGGGCGGCCTCTTTATTGAGTGACAAACGCTACTTGATCAAGGAAGTCGCTGCGATGACCGGCTGGGGCGGGCAACTCTATTTTTCGGCGGCCTTTCGGCGCCACTACGGCCAATCTCCCTCGCAGTACCGGCGCTGAGACCGATGTAGAGCGGTCTATCTGTTTCAACAGGCACTCAACTCATGACAACCGGCGGGCAGGCGCTGGTAGGCTTGGTCTCCCTTTTTCTGCTTCGTTACGGGCAACAGCCCGTCAAGTCGCAATCGGGCGGGCACCGGGGTCTGCAGCCGTAGCCGGCGTTCACCGTTGCGGGCGGTTTCGGCTTGGATAACGACCGGGCCGTGCGGGGTGGGCACTTTGGCCTTGAACCATTCGAGGCGATCCAGTTGGGGAATAATCAACACGTCGTCGAAACCGGGCCGGGCCGGTTGCACGCCGGCGATGAATCGCGGGATGATGTTGGCGGGTGCCGCGCCCCAGGCGTGATTCCAGTCGAGATTGTTTTTGTACTTGTGGTCCCAGGCTTCTAGCGTGACCGTCGAGCCGGCGCGCTCCATGTTCAACCAGCCGCGATCGTGTTCGGCGGTCATCAGTTCCAGGGCATGGCTTGGATCGCCGAGTCGATAGCAAGCCTCCAGCAGGTATTGCGCCCCGTACACACTGCAAGCCATGCCCCGGGATTTGATAAACGCCAAAACGGTCGCCTCCCGGCCCTGCGGCGCCAGTCCGAAGGCGGCCGGGATCATGTTGGCGTGTAGGGAGGCGTGATCGCTGCCCTCGCCATCGATGAAGATGCCGCGCCGGCTATCAAAACAGACCCGGTACAGGCTGGCGACGATCCGGGCGTACTGATCACGGTAAGCCGCAGCCTCCTCCGGTTTGCCGAGCAACTCGGCGATCTGGCCGAGCCGCTTGAGGTTCCAGGCGTGAAAGGCGTTGACGACCGTTTTGACCGGTACCATATCGTAGTTGTCGCGCTCGCCGATCCCGCCCTCGGTGAACGAACCTGGCGGCCAGTCCACCAGATCGCGCAGAGGGTTTTTCAGATCGCTCATGCAGAGTTTACGAAGCAATTCCGGAGTGACCAAGCCGGTCTCGGTGCTGATCAGTCCATCCTCGCGCGCCAGCTCCAGCAGCGCTTTGATTTGCAACTCTTCATAGTAGGCTTCCAGCAGATCCCGGCGTCCGCTGTACTGGTAGTCGGCCCAGGCCATGGGAACGAAATGGAGCGCCCAATCGGTTGGCCAGGTCGGGTGGAAGAGCAGGTGTTCCAGCGTAGCCCTCGCCATTTCGTATTCCGCGTCCACCCCATAGTGGCCCAGTTGATTGATATAGGCATCCGCCTCGTACGGAATCCGCTCGCGGTCGCCGTCCACGTAGATCCCGCAGAAACTGGTGGCCTTGATACTGTACTTGCACAGATCCCAAACTCGGTTCAGCCGGTCATCACTGCATTCGAAGGAGGCCGCTTCGTAATCAAACGGGTAAAAGACCGCCAATTGACGTACCTGGTCCAGCGTCGCCGCCGGAGCCGCACACTCGATCTCGGCATAGCGGAACGGCAGCACTTCGAACAACTCGTCCGGCATACGGATAGCGCCCGGCCGGGTATTGCGTTCATCGGGTGGGATGACCACCTGCACGGTCTGCGTACCGGCGGTCAGTTCGAGCGGAATGGCGCGGTAGCGCACCGACCCCGGCGGTTGCCGGTCGATTCGTCCGTCGGCGGCGAGCTTCTCCCCGAGCCGCACGGTGGCGGTGCACGCGCGCGCGCTCGTCACCGTCAAACGCAGCGTGCCGAAAGCGGCCCGGCCAAAATCCACAAACCATTGCCCGGGAGCCCGGCGCTCCACGGATAGCGGTTCAACTTCCTCGACGATGAGCGGCTTGGGCTGCGCCAGCCGACGGTTCACCGTGCCTATCTCATCACGTTGCATATGGTTCGTCTCGCTGTTCGTGATCCTCAGTGTCTAAATGGTAGCAGCGCAGGTCGCTCGGCGGCGGCCACTCCGTGCGTGGTTTATCGCGATTTACCCCGAGTGTTTCCCAGCGCAACACCGAGCCGGGTACCGGCCTGCGGTCGTTATCCCGGGCGGGTAGGATGCGTACCTGCATGCCGGGATAAGGCGATTCTGCTCGCGTCAGTTCCTGGGGGCAGGCCGGTTCGGCCGCCAGTGTTTCCACCACGGAAAGGTGGTCAGGATCCAGCCGCCAAACGCCGCTACCCTCGTGGATATGGTTGAACAGCAGGCGCAGTGACCCGTCACGGTCGGGTGCGACTGCGGCCAGACGAATCTCGTCACCATTGGGAATGCAGCCGCCACCACTGAATTCCCAGCGGTAGCGCCAGTTACTGACGGGCCGGATGAGCCACTCGCCATCCTCCATACGCGCACAGTAGGCCTGGGTGTGGCCGGCCTCATCGAACCGGGTATAGCTGATAACGGGCCGTCGGGCTGGGTCAAAACCAATCCACTGTTTATTATTCAGCAGCCCGCCTCCGGCCGCCACGGGATCAACCACCACATCACTTTCCAGCACGACGGGTAGATCCAGCGGCTGGCCGAACGCGTTCGACCAATGCACCAAGTCCGGACTGCGCATGTAGGACAGGTCATGGTTAGTGGCACAATCGCCGGTATCACGCCATACCCAGATCATATGGAAGAAGCCGTCAGGGCCTTTAACGGGCTCGCCCGCATAGGCGTTCATCCGCCCAAGCCCGTCCAGGAGCGGTTTGTCCAGCAACCGGCGCCAGATCCGGCTGGTGGCATCATAGATGTTATAATAATCCGCGCCGTTACCCGAACTACCCTGCCGGTAGCGAAAAACCAGTTCCCCGGCGGCGTTGTGTAAAAACAGGGGGTAGGTGCAGCGGTCTTCGGCCTCGCCGGTCATGCGATCAAGTCGTTCCAGATGGTGAATGTCATGGGGGCGGGTACTGCGGTAATAGACTAGCGGGTCACAATGCATGTTGCCTGAAACGTGCAGGTATCCTTGCTGATCGATAGCCATGGTGACATAGTTGTGGCTATCCCATGGCAACTGATTGCTCAGTGGCTCAAGCCCCTGATAGGGGCCCTTGTGAAAGGGTCTGTCGCGACCGATACCGGGGGGGTGCGCCAAGGCCCAGTCATCACCGCCATCGCTGCAACTTGCCAGGGTCAACCGCCGTTCGCCGTCATAAAAGGCGGCATACTGTCGCCCCGCATGCCGCAGATAATCGAACCCCACCGCGTGTCCCGCCCACGCCTTGGCAATCGTGCTCCAAGGTCTCATCGCTCGCTTAGTCCTCCTTGCTGGTCGAATACAACCTGAATGGAGATTGCGTTAGTGAAGTCCACAACGCAACCCTGGATTTATTCTCCCTCAGGTTTCGCGGTTCAATACCGAATGGCCGGAAAAAGCACGGGCGACCCAAAAGGATTGATGCATTAGCTTTTTGTGGATCGTGTGCCTCGTGTGGCCAAGGCTCATTAGTATGTTCCATCCTCGTGTTCGTGCGGCGTGTGCGCGGGGGTTGCCTCCAAAACCTTGAGAAATTCCTCCCGCAAATCCCGCCGCTGCAGCTCACGGGTCGCGAGCCAATGATAATCGGCTATGTAGAGATGCTCGTGGTCGCGGCGAAAACCGATCAAGTGGTCCAGCTCGCCACGCAGCGTGGCCAATTGTGCGGGATCGTCCAGATCACCGTTCTTCAGCTGACGAATGAAAGCTACGCACAGGCGGGCATGTTCAAGGCCCGCCTGCAAAAACGCCACCCGCTCGGCAAATGCCGGGCGCTCATCGGTCCGCGCCACTGCGAGCGCCTCCGCCAGCAACGCCTCGGCCGGAGGGAACACCTCGGGCGGATACTGCGCAGGTGCCCGGCTGGGCCAGATCCACATGTTATCCCATTCCCCGTCGAGATGCAGGCGAAGGTTATGGCTTTCCCAGTAGTCGAAATATTCCCGCACCTTGTCCGCCGCAGGGCCGAACCCCGAGAAGTATTCTTCGCGGACCTCCCCGATCGGCTGACGCGGATCGATAAACAGGCGGAAGTACATGTAGAGCTCCGGCCCCCTGACCGCCCACTGGGCGTCCAAACTGGAAAAATCGACGCCGAGCAAGCCGTGCTGGTAGGCAAACCGCAGAAAGTTTCCTCCCTGCCAGGTATTGATATGAGGCATCGCGTAGCCGGCCAGTGGGTGGTTCGGGCGATAGCCCATGGAGATGCCGGTTCGTGCCCACCCTTTCCACTGCTGCCGCTGCCATTCCAACCGCTCCTCGCTGGCGGGATACCACTCGTGAATGCCGTGCCCCCAGGGGCAAAATTCCCCGTAGATGTTTTCGTTGAGCTTGATATCCGTCAGTGGGGCGGGAAAATAGTGGAAGTAGAGCAGCGTCGTCACCATTACATCGGGATTACGCTGCACCGCCTTTTCATAGATCGTCTTCCAGAAACGGGCGTAGCGGTCCGAGGTAATGCGCTGACCGGGAATGCGGCTCGCCGGACCGGATGTCGGCTGCGGTCCGTCCCATGCCATGCATTCATCGCATAGGCAGTAGACCGACCGGTCAATGTCCCCCAGCCGTAACTCATCCCCTCCATCCCACGCCTCGTCCACGATAAAACGGTGGAGATCGGGATTGGAAAAACATAAGGCGACATGACGCGCGTTCGGATCTTCCGCACCCCGACGCCCCTCCTCATCCAGTGCGAACCATTCGGGATGTTCCTGCCCGTAGCGTGGCCACCAGTTGAAGAAGTAATGCCCAGCCGTGGGCTTAGGCTCCGAATCGCCCAGTCGCTGGCGACGTCGGTAGATCTGTAGATCACGGGCATAGCGCTCCAAGCCCTCTTGAGAAAACGCCAGGCGCCGGACTTCGTCCGGGTAATGCCGCAAGGCTCTGGGCATCCGATTACGGAAGCGACGCCAGCGTAGCGCCGGCGCGACCACTTCGTCCAGGGGGCCGAGTACCACCGTATCGGTCGACGGCACAAAAGTACCCAGCTCGCCCGGCCACAGCCAGCGCACCTGCAGGTACCGCTCGAGCAGTTCGTACACACCAAACAACGTCCCGCCATAGGGCTGGCGCTCATCCAGGGGATCGACCTCCTGGTCCTCCTTGCCGACGACATAGAGATCCGTACCGCGGGTTCGCAAAACAAACACGTCCCCCCCCAGTGTATCGGGGGCTATGCCCTCTTGCCGGGCCGCGACCGTGTCGCCGATAAACACCCGGCCGGCATACGATGCCGGAACGGCTCCCTCCGTCGCGATCGTCAAGCGGCGACCCGTTGCCCGTTCGACATGCTCGACAAACTCGTCGGCGGCGTAGCGGGCAGTAGCCGAGGCATCGTCGGCGATCACGACCACCGCCCGGGCTTCACCGTCCTCCACGATTACCACTGCGGCGGACGACGTCCAACACGTCCACAACCCGGCCAGCAGCAGCCAGCGGCCGCTCCAGCATAAACCTAGGCTCTTGTTATAGCCTGTCCTGTTCCTTTGTATCCGCTCGGGTCTGGATATTTTCATACGGGCACTCCCTATTATTGATTCACGTTTACTGTGTTTCGTGCCCAGCTGCGCATCGGTCAGCACAGCCAGGCCGTGGCCGCCCGGAATGCAGCCGGGCACTCTATTGTCGATCCCAAGCCAGTATCCCTATCCAGCCGCTATACTTCAAGCCTATCGCACAAGCGGCGGCGCTTTTCACCCCCGCCAACGAGCCGATTGCGCTGTAAGAAATTGACGGAGTAATTGCTTGGGCGGAACGTGTTTGGAGGCTGTTATGAAATCTGGAGGGACCTTGTCATGTCGAGAACCCTTATCGGCGCGGCGCTGATTGGCTCGCGCCAAGAACGGGATTAATGTAACGTGTTGTCATGTCGAGCATAGCGAAGCGACGTCGAGACATCTCCGTCTTCGCCAACCACCGTCGGTTCTTTAGGAGC
>SLLF01000021.1 GCA_007134175.1 Kiritimatiellia bacterium
GCACCCATTTCCGGGGCGTCCAGCAACAAGGCCAGTGCATTGGCTAGCGGCAAGCCGGCGGCCAGCATGGAGGCCAGCTCCCGGTAGAAAGCGGCGCGGGTATCGAGCATGAACGAGCGGTTCCGCCACGAACCAACGGGCCGGCGATCTACCGCCGCCCGCACGGACTCTGCCAGTACGCCTTGGCGCAGCAGTTTTTCGCGGGCTTGTTTCAGATCCAGGGCTTCGATCAGTCCTTGGGTGGCTTTACCGTTCTGCGCGTAGCCGCGATACTCAAACGTGCTCATGGGTATGGTGTCCTACCACGCGCAATACTTCTTCCAGGCTGGTTTCTCCCGCCGCGACCTTGTCTAGTCCGTCATCCAGCAGCGTGCGCATACCGCGGGCTCGTGCGGTCTGGCGCAGGGTGTGCAAGCCGCCCCCGGTACGGATCAGGTCCTGGACTTCACCATCGACTTCCAAGAGCTCGAATAGACCCAGGCGTCCTTTGTAGCCACCGGTACAGGCGTCACACTCGCCGGGTGCATAACAGGTGACATGGTCCAAGCGCTTGGCCAACGGCCCCAGCAGCTCGCGTTGAGTTGGTGTCGGTGCTGCCGCGCGGCGGCAGTGCGGGCAGAGCCGCCGCACCAGTCGCTGGGCCAGGGCGCCGCGCAGGGAAGCGGCAACCAGATAGGGCGCGATGCCCATGTCCTGCAGGCGCACGGCCACGCCGGCCGCGTCGTTGGTGTGCAGCGTGCTGAACACCAGGTGACCGGTTAACGACGAGCGCACCACTATTTCCGCCGTTTCCAAGTCGCGCGTTTCGCCCACCAGAATGACGTCGGGATCCTGGCGCAGGATATTGCGCAATCCGCGGGCAAAGGTGAGGCCGATCTTGGGATTGACGCCCATTTGGCTGATCGTGGGCAGTTGGTATTCGACCGGGTCTTCAATCGTGATCACGTTTAACTCACGCGTATTTACCTCCTGCAGCGCGGCGTAAAGGGTGGTGGTCTTGCCGCTACCGGTGGGTCCGGTCACCCAGATCACGCCAAAGGGCTCATGGCACAGGGTGCGCAATCGTTCCAGCAACGGGTTGGGCAGGCCCAGTGCCGCGAGCGGAAGCAAGGTGGAGGCGCGGTTCAGGATGCGGAGTACCAGGCGTTCGCCGTCGGTGACCGGCGCGGTAGACGTGCGGATATCCACCTCGCGTTCGCCGACCCGTACCCGGGCTGCGCCGTCCTGCGGCATCCGTTTTTCCGCGATATCGAGATGCGCCATCACTTTCAATCGTGAGACCAGCGCTGCTTCCAGCTGTTTAGGTGGCGGCGGCCGCTCGTAAAGGATCCCGTCGACCCGGAATCGCAGGCGCAAATGGTTTTGATACGGTTCAATATGAATGTCCGACGCGTTACTTTTCATGGCGTCCAGCAGGATCCAGTTGACCAACTGTGCCACGGGCGCGTTATCCGCCATACGCAAGAGGTCATTGGTTGACGCTGTGCCGGTTTGTTCGGATGCATCCTGCTTGCCGGCCGGCAGGGTAGCCAGCAGGGCGCCGGTACCGCTTTCGCGGTTTAGATAGCAGCGGTCGATTGCTTGAAGCACGATTTGGCGAGGGGCCAGCACCAGTTTCAGCTCCTCGCCCAGCAACAGTTCCAGATCGTCAATAGCGCGGTCACGACCAGGGTCGTCGGTGACTGCTGCGGGGTGGCCGTCCGACCGGATCGGCAGCAGACAATGCTGGCGCGCCCAATCCACCGGCAGTTTGGTGACGAGATCCGGCGCCAGCACATCATCCGGAATGGCGGTCCAGAGCGCGTATCCGTGCCATTCGGCGCGGGCTTGCAGGATGGTCGTTTCGTCACAGTGCCCGCCTGCTATCAAGGCCAATGCCCATTCCGTATCGTCGGCTCCGGCGGGTAGCGCTTGGTCGACGGCGGACCATGTTTCTTTCGTAATCTTGCCCTGTGTCACCAAAAATTCGCCCACGTTCATTTCATGCCGCCTTTTATGCGTTACTGACGCCTTACCCGTAATCTTATTTCCGTGGCTTGTAAAGTATCGAACACGGGTAGGTGCAAGGGTTTTGCCAGCGCTTAAGCGTATAAATGCGGGTTTGCGTTTTACCCGAAAATCTGTTTAACAGAGAGATGCAGAGGTTAGTCTAGCATGGAAACGTTGGGGCAAAAACTAAAAGCGGCACGTTTGGCCCGGAAGATGACCGCATCGGAAGCGGCCAAAGGCACCCGGATCAAGGTCCAGCACATTGAGGCGATGGAGGGGGATGACTTCAGCGCTATTCCGGCCCCGGCTTATGCCAAGGGGTTTATCAAGCTCTACGCCGAACTGTTGGGGCTGGATCCGGCTCCACTGATCGCGGAGTATATTGACCGGCACGCTCCGACGGGGCGCGCGTCTTTAATGTCCGATCCCGCCGCGCAGGAACAATCCCGCCCAGTAAGGGCCTGGCCGCGGCCGGATTGGCGTAAGTGGGGCGGGGTTCTGCAGCGGGCGCTGGCCACCGTGGCGGTTTATTACCGGCACTGGCTGGAGGAAAGGCGGGCGGCCCGCTCCGCGCCGGAACTACCGGAATCCAAACCGACCGAATCGTCGGCCAACGAACTTTTGCCGCCGCCGGCCATCGAACCGGTACAGGAACCGGGCGACCTCGCTCCGCCATCGCCGCAGCCGCGGAAGCGCATGGTGCTGGCGGCCTATATAGCGGGTGGACTCCTGTTTGTCGCGTTCTTGCTGATAGTGCAACGCCGGGGAACGGTGCCTGCTGGGCCCGAACCGGGGGAACCGGTTGTGGAACAGCCGACCGCCGCGCCGCCCCCCCGCGCCCCGTTGCCGCCACCGGGGGATGGTGTGTTGCCCTTGCTGGACACCTTGCCGGATCCGTATCTTGACCGTGACCGGACGCCATGAATGTGCCTAATCTATTGACGGTAGGCCGTCTGGGACTGACGGCTCTGTTTCTGGCTGCCATCGCTCTGGCGAATGTCCTGCCGCTGGCGATGAGCGCGGCGTTGCTTTTTTTCGTGGTGGCGGGGATAACCGACTATCTGGATGGATATTTGGCGCGTAACGTGTACGGCATTACCTCCTTTGGCCGGCTGATGGATCCGTTGGCGGACAAAGTCATGGTGTGTGCGGCCTTCGTCAGCTTCACCGCACTCGGTCTGGTGCCGGCCTATATCGTTGTCATCATTATTGCGCGTGAATTTCTAGTGACCGGATTGCGCCTGCTGGCCATTGAAAAAGGGCTGTTGATTTCTGCCGGACGCTGGGGCAAACACAAGACCATCTGGCAGATTACCGCCATTATCGTCATTTTGGTCGGGCTGGCGGTGCGCCACGATGTACTGACGCGGGTGGATGTCGCCTGGGTGGCGACATACGATATGGTCTTCGGTTACCTGTCGTTCGCTATTTCCATCGCGGTGGCGGTCATTACAGTGGTCTCGGGCTACTTATATTTTGCCGAAAACCGCGAGGTGTTGAGCCGGCATTTATGACGAAATGATTGCGCTCATACTTGGCGCTCAATATAGCCGCTGTAGTCTTTCAGCACCGGGTTGTAGACGCGGTTCATAATCGGCGAGGAAATCAGGAAGTCGGCGGTGGAGCGATTGCACGCAATGGGGATATTGTAAAGCACTGCAATTCGCAGTAGCGCTTTCACGTCGACATCGTGCGGTTGTGGCGTCATGGGATCCCAAAGGAAGATCATACAATCTATTTCGCCCTGCACGATCATCGATCCGATTTGCTGGTCCCCACCGAGTGGGCCGGATTTCAGCCGCTTGATTTCGATGTGACGTCCCGTATCGTTCAATTTGGCTTTAAGCGTTTCCTCAATAAGTTTTCCGGTCGTACCGGTGCAAATCAGGCGGTGTTGCAATAGAAGTTCATAATTCCATTGAACCCATTCAATGATGTCCTTTTTGCGGTGGTCATGCGCGACTAGTGCGATGTTTTTAGTTATTTCCATGATGTGCTCTTTTAAGTCGTCTTAGCGGCGTGCAGCCATGACGGGCGGGGCCTTGACTTCGCGTGAGCCAAGCGATTCCCCGCAGATGGTGCACTGGTAGTCGTGTAGTTCGGCGTGTGGCAGCACCAGCAGCAGCTTTTCGCGGACGGGTTGGGCGGTCCGGCAGCGGGGACAGTACAGTTCACTGGCGCGTAGTTCTTCGAATTGTCTTTGCATAGTCTTGGATCGTAAGTCTTCCCGGCCACAAATCAAGTCCCCAATCTATTGGGGTCGGTGCGGCTTGAAGACGGCCTGTTGACGGCGTTCGTCGGATAACAGCCGTTGTGCGGCTTTGTTTAAGAAGTGTTCCTGGCTGCGGATGCGGCGCGCCCGCTTCGAGACGGTTGGTCGCTTATAAGTCCCGTCCGGCTGCAGCCAGCGACCTTTGACGTTGTCCTTCAGGCCCGTTTCCAAGATGGAGCGCAAGCGCAGGCACCCATCGGGATCAGCCACCGGCACCAGCAGTTCTATCCGGCGGTCCAGGTTGCGCGGCATCCAGTCGGCACTGGAAATAAAGTACAGGGGATCACCGCCGTGCCGGAAGTAGCAGATGCGGCTATGTTCGAGAAAGCGGTCGACCACGCTGATGACTTCAATTCCCTCGCTCAATCCCGGCACACCGGGACGCAAGGTGCAAATTCCGCGTACCAGTAGTTGAATCCGCACGCCGGCCTGTGCCGCCCGATAGAGTGCGGTTATCAAATCCGGATCGGCCAGCGAATTGATCTTGGCCATGATATGGCCCGGCTGCCCTTGGGCACAGCGTTCCGCTTCACCGTCAATGTACTCCACCAGCCGGTCACGCAGGGTCAGCGGGGCTGCCTCCAGTTTATTGAAGACCACCACTTGCCCATAGCCGGCGATGGTGTTGAAGAAGGTCGCGGCATCGGCCCCGTATTCCTCGCTGGCGGTCATGTAGCTGATGTCGGTATAGAGCCGGGCGGTTTTCTCATTGTAATTGCCGGTGCCGAAGTGGACATAACGTTGAATGCCGGTCGCTTCACGGCGAATAATAATGCAGACCTTGGCGTGGGTTTTCAGGCCGCGCACCCCATAGATCACTTGCACGCCGACCCTTTCCAAGGCCCGCGCCCACTCCATGTTGCGGGCCTCATCGAAGCGGGCTTTCAGTTCCACCAGGGCCGTGACGTGTTTGCCCTTTTCCGCCGCCCGGGCCAGTGCGGCCACCACCGGACTGTCTGCGCTGGTCCGGTAGAGGGTTTGCTTGATGGCCAGTACGCCGGGATCATCGGCAGCCTCGTCAACCAGCCGGACCACCGGCTCGAAGGATTCATAGGGATGTGTCAGCAGCACGTCCCGCTGGCGGAGGGTGGCAAACATGGATTCGGGGGGGCGCAGATCGGGTGGACAAATAGGTGTCCACTGGGCTTCCTGGTATTCCTCGAACCCGCTCATGCTGGCCAATCGCATGTAATCCGCCAGATCCAGCGGACCGGGAATCCGGAACAGGAAGGGGGATTCCACCTGCAGCGCCGCTTGTAATCGCTTGATCAGGCCGGGCGGCATGCTCGCTTCTACCTCGAGTCTGATGCAGTCGCTGACGCGCCGTTCGTCGAGCACCATTTCCATCCCGGCCAGCAGGTCCGGGGCCTCGTCTTCCCGGACGCTCAAGTCCGCGTTACGCGTCAATCGGAACACTCCGGCTTGCTTCACCACACGTCCGTGGAAAAGGGTTTCGCTAAACCACTGGACGACCTCTTCAAGCAATACGTAGCCGTACCCTTCGCTCGTCGGCAGCGTCAGAAAACGGGGCAACACGGATGGTAACGGGATCACGGCCAGCGGCGGCGGCTCATCCGTGGTGGCGCCAGCTGCCTTGGCCGGTTGCTCGAGTACGAATGCCACGTGCAGTAGGGTATCCACCAGCAGGGGGAAGGGCTGGTCGGGCCGGACCGCCATGGGGGTGATTACGGGATATATGAGATCGGTAAATGTACGTTCCATGTACCGCAGCTGCTCCGCATCCAACTGGTCGATCCGCCATTCACGGATTCGGGCGGTGTGCAGCGCAGGCGCTAGATCGGCCAGAAAACAGTCGTACTGGTCGTGTACCATTTGCCGGGCATGCCGGCTAATGGCCTGCAGTTGCTGGTGCGGGGTGAGGCCTGCGGGGTCACGGCTCGTGCGACGCTGCTTCTTCTGTTGCTGTAGCCCGCCCACACGCACCTTGAAGAATTCATCGAGGTTGGATGCGGTTATGGCTAGGAATTTCAAGCGTTCGAGCAGCGGGACAGTAGGATCCATGGCCTCTTCCAGTACCCGCTGGTTGAATTGCAGCCAACTGAGTTCACGGTTAAAATAAAGCCAGGCAGGTTTCTTGCGGTTCCCTCTCTTTTTCTTTTCAGCGCCCATGTTCGCCTCCTGACCGCCGGGGACTGGCCCGGCGCAAATCGATCGCGATGCCGTAGGTATCGATAAACAACCGGCCTTTGTTTTGCACCGCTACTCGTTCCAGCGTCAAATCCTCGACACCGGCGATGTGCCA
>SLLF01000322.1 GCA_007134175.1 Kiritimatiellia bacterium
TACATCAAAGAATAATGATGACGCATATGACGGATCCATTGCCACGCCATAACGAAGATACGTCGGCCACGCTCCTGCCACGGTATCGCGAGGCCCTGCATGGCTGGCCCGCCGCGATGCAGCGCCACCTGTATCGTATTCCGGGTCAGCCGGCGCTGGGTTGCTATGGGCCCGGCAACAGCGGCCACTGGGCGGTCCAGGCAAACGCCACGGCGGCCGCCGCCTTGGCGATCTGCGCCACCGATTCGGCTGCCCCACCGGGCTGGTCGCAGGACGAGTTGCTCGAGTGGGCCCTGCGCTTAGTCCGGTTCACGTTCCACAGTCACCGGGCCGGCGGTGGCGTGGCCACCGATAAACAACCCTGGGGCCATTCCTGGATCAGCGCGCTGGGCTTGGAGCGGATGATGCACGGCATCGAAGCGTTGGACCCGTACTGGACCGACGAGGACCGCGCGCGAATGGCCGCCGTACTGCAGTCGGAGTGCGACTGGCTGCTGGATCATTACCAGCGTGATCCCGCAGCCCCGCCCGGCACCATCACCGCCGGTCTCTATGCCAAGCATAATCATCCGGAGAACAACATCTGGAACGGTTGCCTGCTGCACCGGTTGATCCGTCTTTATCCGGACGCCCCGCGCCGGGATGAATACGAGGAAAAAGGGACCGCCTTCCTATGTAATGGCATTTCCATTGAAGCGGATGCGACCGACGACATATTGATCGGGGGCCGCCCGCTGGCCGATTGGCATGTCGGGGCTAATTTTTTCCCCTCCTATGCGCTTAACCATCACGGCTACTTGAATGTGGGATATATGGTGATTTGTCTATCCAACATCGCCATGATGCACTTTTCCTGCCGGGCACAAGGTTGGGAACCGCCCGAAGGGCTCTATCTCCACGCCCGTGAACTGTGGCAACTGGTTAAGAGCTGCACCTTTCCCGATGGCCGCCTCTGGCGCATCGGCGGGGACACCCGTGTACGCTACGCCTACTGCCAGGATTACGCGGTCCCGGCGTGGTTGCTGGCCCGGGATTGCTTTGGCGATGCCGACGTGCCGGCGCTGGAAGCCGGGTGGCTTTCGATTATCGCCCAAGAACGAGCAGCGAATGGCGACGGCACTTTCATGTCGCAACGTTTGGCATCGCTGGCCGCGATGTCACCGCTCTATTACGCCCGTTTGGAGGGTGATCGGGCGGCCGCCCTTTCCATGGCTCTGGCCTGGCATCGCCACGAAGCGGCACCGCCAACCGATCCGTCGCCATCCCATACCAACCCGATCACGGTATTGCCCGCGTGGTCCGATGACTACCACGGCAGCCAGTTCACGCGCGGGCCAGGCCGCTGGGCTTCGTGGACCTGGCGTGGCGCGCACGCATTCCCGCTGGGCCTCTGCCTGCCACCCACCGACAGCTCCCTGGCAGAGTGGCACCAAAATCTGACCGGGTCGATCCGGGGCCTCGGCATGTATCATCAGGCGGAAACGACCGTTGGATCATGCGAAGCCTTCGACGGCGGCTTCGCCACCTGTGGCCAGCTGGCCATCACGACGTGCCAGCCCGTAGCGGAAGGTGAGCGGGATTGCCTTATTGCCCGGATCGATCTGGCCTGTGTAGCCTTGCCGGATGACCGCACAGTCATCGTACTGCAGCGGGCGCGCACGGAGGGGCGTGTCTGGTTGCAGTGCTGCAAAGGACTCTTCTTGCAGATCCCCAATGACCTGTTCAACGGGTTTACCCGGTGTTGTACGGATTCCGCCGGGACATATAACCTGCCTGGCTGTCCCCAAACCGCAGAAACACGAGCTATTGCCGGCGATTGGGTCAATGTGGACGAGCGGCTTTCCGTGGCCCGCATCTACGGTCCCCCGTTGGTGTGGCATCAACCGGCGGGTCGCCAGGTCACCATCCCCCGTAAAGAACCCGGTGGCGGCCATTTGCATGCGGTGGAAATCTGTTGCGGTGTTCGGGAAGAATTGCACGCTGTGGATGCAGACACGGATTTGTTCGATCTAGGGGTCGTGCTGTTGTCGTCGGTGGATGCCGAACAGACGCGGCATGGGCAGGCCAGGCATCCGCCACGAGCGGGGTTAATGAAAGCGCCGGGGTTGCGAGGTGTTGAAGTAGTGGGCGCGGATAACCGAACCTATCGGGTAGCCGCGAATTTTTCTGCCGCGGAACACGCCGTCGCCTGGGATAATAATCCAGCTAGCACATGGCAGGCGTTGACCCGGCACGACATCGCGCCGGGTGATGGGGGCGACCTGCGGGTGTTGCTTCCGCCACATCAGGTGGTGGTGTGGGTGGGTGCGTAAACCGCGATGATGCGCGGGGGTGCTGAAGCACCGTGGTTTACCAATGTCCCGACCACGCGGTTCTGTCGGTGCCCCTCCCGCTGCGCCCTCGCTTACGAAAGCGGTTTACGATGGCCAGTCACCCTGGATTTGTGGTAAAGGATACGCATGCAGACGGGCGAAAACAGAGCAGGCACGGTAGTGGTTGGCGTGTGCGGTGGTATTGCCGCCTACAAGACGGTTGCCCTCGTCAGCCGCTTGCGTCAGGCCGGCCATGCCGCGCATGTGGCGATGACAGCGGCCGCCGAACGGTTCGTGACGCCGTTGACCTTCGCCGGTGTATCCGGGAACCGGGTGTGGACCCGCGTTTTCCCGGACCCGGAACGCGAGGGCGGCGACGATCTCTATCCCCATCTCTATCCCGCGACGCAGGCCGATGCGCTGGTGATCATGCCGGCTACGGCCAATACGCTGGAACGGCTGGCGCGCGGTTGCGGGGATGATCCGGTTACCCTGTGCGCCTTGTCCGTGCCGCCGACGTGTCGGCGAATCATCTGCCCGGCCATGAACGTCGAGATGTGGGCGCAGCCGGTGGTGCAGGAACAGGTCCGATTGCTGGAATCGCGTGGCTGGGTCCGCTTGGGGCCGGACAGCGGTTCACTGGCGTGCGGGATGCAAGGCGCCGGCCGCATGGTGGAACCGGAAACGGTATTGGCCCACCTGGTCGACTACTGGGAGCAGCGTACGTCGCTGGCGGGCAAGCAGATCTTGATCGTGTCCGGTCCAACCCGAGAATATCTTGATCCGGTGCGGTATCTCAGCAACGGCAGCAGCGGTCGCATGGGACAGCTCCTGGCCGAGACGGCTGCCGACCGCGGGGCCACGGTGCATTTCATCACCGGACCGGTCGGCGACGCACTATTGCCGCGCCGGTCCGGGATCACCATTAAGCCGGTGACCTCCGCCCAGGAAATGAATGAGGCCGCCCAAACGGCTTTTGCCCGAGCCGACGTCACCATCTGCGTGGCCGCCGTGGCCGATTATCGGCCGCGAACCTATCAGGCGACCAAAGACGCCAAGCCGCTGGAACCGTGGGCGTTGGAGTTGGAGCCGACACCCGACATCGCGGCCGGGCTTGGTGTGCGCAAACGAGCCGGGCAACAGTTGATTGGTTTTGCCCTGCAAACCGGCGATGGACGGGTTGAGGCGCAGGAAAAATTGCGCCGCAAGCGGCTGGACGCCATCGTATTGAACCATCCCGAGGCATTGGGGACGGAAGGCGGAACCTATAGCTGGATTACGACAGCCGGAGAAGATCGCTGGGGATCCTGCACCAAGATGGCCAGCGCCGCACGCATCTGGGACGCGGTGACCAACAACCCGCTGTGCCCGGGTACCTCCACTAAATAGGCTCATCCTCCAGCGAGCGTTGCTCACGCGGGTCGCGCGAGGTGAACTCGGCATCCACCAGCAACTGTCGTTGCCACTCCTCAAAGAGGATCGCCGCCTGTTCCCGGGCGAGTGAAGCGGCGAGATGAGGACGGAAATCGGCGAACAAGGCGGGATCCACTGCCGTCCGGTCTTCGATAAAAACCACCGCGTAGGCCGCGCCCACCGCCAGCGGCTCGGCCACCTCACCGCTGTTGTGTTGCAAGGCCGCCCGCACAAGCTGCTGTCCATAACGCGGCTCTTCCAAGCCCTGAGCCGCGCTGAATTGCAAGGTTGGGCTCGACTCCAAACGGTACTGTTCAACCACGTCATCCCAGGTCCGTCCGGCAGCTAGTAACTCGGTGGCCTGTCGACTGAATTCAGCGGCCAGCTCGGCACGCCGCCGTGCCCGCTCCGCGCGTTCGGCCGCTGCCCGCACCTCCGCTTCAACCTCCGCCAACGGCGGCAGTTTCTCGGGAAGTTGCTCGACCAACGCCAACACGTAGATATACGCCTCACCTTCGATTGCATCGCTGAAATAGTGTTCCGGGTTGGGCCGCCGGTCGAAGGCCGCCCGGCTAAAGGCCGGTCCGGCATCCACGTTCTCCGGAATCTCGTGCCGGGCGAAGGGCGGCAGGCGTTCCACCTCCACACCAAAAGCAGCGGCCGCCTCGTCGAACGAGGGCGCATCACCGTGTTGGTCCGGTACCAGTTGGACCACGAAATCCATGGCGCGGTCGGCCGCTCGTCGCGCGCCAGCCCGCTGCCGCAATTCCTGTTTAATTTGCTCTTGCACTTCCTCGAATGGAATGGTGGCGGTTACGGTGAATGGTTCGTCCTCTTCCGTGTCGACGGCATCCAGTGTTTCTTCCCGCTGATATTCCTCCAGGTGGAGGTCATAATGAATGCGCGCCTGTTCCTCCGTGACTTCAATATCTCCCTTGAACGCCGCGATGGGGAAGCGGACAATGTCCACCTTGACTTTGGGTGGTCGCATGAACTGTTCGGCGGCTGCCTCGAAGTAGGCTTCGACCGCTTCCGGTGCCAGTGGCTCGATTTCCCCGATCGTATCGTCGTCGATACGGACATAGCGAATAGTAAACTCGTCCCCCATCATCTGGATGGCCCGGTCGACTTCCAAGGGCGGCACCCAGACCGCGTCCGCGAGCATGCGGCGCAATTTTTCCAGCACCAGTTCCTCGGCTACCTGCTCCTCGAACTGGCCGGCGCTGAAGCCCATCGAGGCCAAGTACTGGTTCACAAACATCCGGTAGGTTTCGGTGCTGAATTGCCCGTTGTCCTGAAACACCGGGTAGCTTCGGATAGCGGCGACCACTTCGCGGTCGCTGGTCCGCAGCCCCATTTGATCGGCTTTCATCAGCGCGGCCAGCCGTTTCCAGGCCATCCGCCGCAGTTCAGCGTCGATCTCCTCAGTGATCGAAATGGGCTGCCCCACCGCCAGCAGCACCCCCAGATAGGTGTTGGCGTAGGCGCGTTGAAACGCCTCAGCCGATATATCATTACCAAACAGGGTCCCCACGGCCTGGCGCTCCCGGCGGTCGCGGTTTTCACCGGACCCGGCCATGCCCATAAAGGCAAACGAGATCACGATTAAGAAAGTAAAGCCGATCCAGACGAATTTGTTGGCAATCAACTTGTTGAACTTGGTAATCAGCATAGCCATAGAATTTGTACTCCGCTTAAAGAAGATCAATCGCACTCACCATACCGGCGTGATGACCGCCAGTCAACGTATTGGTTTTGAACGCCACTGAATCCTTGGCCCGCATTTTTCACCGGAATTCAGGCCGATCCGTTCTATTCATGTGCCGCCCACGGCGCCCTTCTGCGCCGGGCGACGGCGTGGCAAGCAAGGCGACGGGAGCGCCCGATGAGAAATGCGAGTTAAAGATATGACGGGACAGACCCGTCCCGGAAACCATTAATTTCCAACGTTTGGAAAAACACGCCCCGAACGGTTCCAAGGACTGGAACAACTAAAACACTTCCCCACTACCAACACACCAGGGATACCCTTAGGCTGCGGCACGATAGACAAAAGTCAAGGACGTGGCAGACTCGCCCCAACAATGGGGAGAAGAGGTTATGGCGCTCTGGCCGCAACGTAGGATATCGACCGTGCTTGTCCCGATTCTTGGGTGCGAACGGTTTGCGAAGAAGGTGCGGGGAAAGGCGACCGTTCAGCGTGAGACCCATGGGCGCAAAGCCTTTGGCCGAGAGGTGCGTTGGGAGGAGGTTGTGAGGGCGGTGGAGTGTATCAAGAGGGAGCGCTGGGAGCAGTTTGCGGATCGGTATGGTGATTGGGGGCGGGACTTGGCTCTTTGGATTGCACGTAGACGCGGAGGATTGACCTTGAGGGAACTCGGCACGAAGGCCGGAGGCATGGACTATTCGGCTGTAAGTGAAGCCATCCGCCAATTCGACCGCAAAAAAAATAAAAATCCAGAAATTCGCAATGCCCTGAAACAGAGTCGTGAAATCTTGAATCTGGAGACGCGACCCCGTTAACTGCCGTTAACTCCGTTAACCTTTCCTGCCGCGATAAGATGAATTGCTGTAGTTGCGAAACTGTGGCAGTATATCCATATGAATAGGCTGGTTACAGAGAAACATCATATGGCGGAGCGACGGAATGCGGACCTTGTTCCCGGCACTCCTTCCAGTCGCATCGCTATGGTGTGGCCCCTTACCCGAGAAGTTGCATCCCTCAGCAAGCGCCACAATGTTGAACGAAGATTACAGAGAGATGTTGCAGA
>SLLF01000252.1 GCA_007134175.1 Kiritimatiellia bacterium
GCAGCAACAAGCCTTGGTGCTGATCGTCCTCGTTGATGTAGGGGGCGTCGAACAGCGCGTCGAGGACGGTAAGGCCGGCTTGGACATAGCGGGCACCTTCCGGCTCTCTGTGCTGTTGCAGGTAGCGGCCGAACCGCAGCAAGCCCTGCGCCGCGATGGCCCCGGCCGAACTGTCCACCGGCTCGTGTGCGTTGAACGGATCGGCCGGGCGGGCGAGGCAGTCGCCGAGCCGGACCAGGCCGGGCGCGCCGGTATCCCAGTAGGGCACGCCGTCCAGCGGCATCTGCTCGATATAGAAATCGCAGGCCGCCGCCGCGGCCTGGCGCATCATCGCCAGCACCGCCTCCTTGCCGCCGCAGGATTCGAATTCCGCCGCAGGCACGGTATCGAGGAACTCCAATTCCTCGGGGTAGCCGCATATGATCCACGCCAGGCCCCGGGTCCATGTGGAAAAAGGCGTGTAGCCTTGCTGTGTGCTGGGGCAGCGGAACTGGCCATCGCGCACATTGAAAATCGCCTCGTGCACCACGCGCCCGCGCACATCGTAATGGTCACGGCCCTCACCATAGTAGACGATGTATTCCGCCGTCGTAGCCGCGTGTTGAATCAACCGGGCCAGCAACGAAATACGGGCATCGTTCTCCCCCATCAGGACGTGCCCCAACCGGTGGCCCAGCGCCAGCGAACGCAGCGAGCGAATGGTATCGGCGAAGAGCGAGTGAGCGCCGTTAAAGGAGTGAATGAAACCGCGCTCCGGTCCCAGTGTGGTCCAGCGACTGGCCTGCACTGCGCCGGAACACTTCAAAGCCAGCTCGTAATAGTGCCGTGCCCACGGATCCTCCGGGATGCGCCCTTCATTCATCAAGCGCCATAGGGCCCCATAGGTGCTGACATTGTTGAACCCGTGATCGTGTACCCCGATGTGGGTCAGGTGCGGGGCCATCAAGGTCACCGTCCGGTCCCGCCCGATGTCGAGGAAAGCGGCGTCGTCCGTGGCGTCGAACTGCAGCAGGGCCGATCCGAACTGGAACCCCTGTGTCCACTCTGTCCAGCCCTGGGCGGTATAGCGCCCCGCCACGGTGAAGACCGGTGCCCCGTTCTCCGGCTGGTAGCTTGCTTCCAGGGAGCGGATCGCCACGGCCGAGCGCTCCCAGAAATGTTCTATTTTCCGGCGCAGATCGGCCGGTTGCAGTGTCGTATTTATTTTCATAATCAGAACCTCTTGGCTTTTGGTAGGTGGAGAATAAGGAACTGGCAGTCCTGGAGGGACTCGTAGGTGTGTTCCCAAATCGCGTCGAACTGGAGGGCCTCACCGGCCCGCAGCTCGTGGGTTTCCGCCGGCAGCCGGATGCGCAGTGCGCCCTGCAGCACCCAGCACAACTCGTGGTCGTCCTGATGAATCTCCGGCCGTGACAACCGGGCGCCGCGCGGGGCTCGACCCAGCAGGCAGCGGACATTGCCGTACGCCACCTCCTCGAAGCCGAACGCTTCCGACTGGTGCGTGGCGGTGGTCTTCTTTTGTGCCGTGCGGGCTTCAGTCAGGGCCAGCAGATCCGCCGCATTCATGCCGAACACGCGACTGAGCCGGAACAAGGTGTCGAGTTCCGCGCAGGAGTGATTGCGTTCCAGCTTGGAAATCACCGCTGCCGACACGCCGGAGCGTTCGGAGACCGCTTGAATCGTCAAGTTGTCGCGCCGCCGCAGCGTTCGCAACACCGAAAAATCGTACGGCATAGCCACACGCTTGCGCGGCTCTTTATTTTCCTTAACAATCATTTAGCAGTTAAAATATACGCCTGCAGAAATACATCAACTCTTTTTAGCCGTTATTTTTTCCCGTTTTGTGTTTGGACTGCCGATCAGATTGCCTGTCCCGTGTCATTCCTGGGTAATGTCAATAAATAGTCACCGGTTCGTTAGGTGCGACAATCCCACAGGCCCGGGCAATTTCAGCGCAATACAATCGCAGTCCCCCGACATCCGAACTGCAATTCAAAAACTGATAACCCATGTCCAACAACGACTGCCGATTCTTTGTCGTCGCCACCGTACCGGCAAACTTGCCATGCTGGCGCGCCACCGCCGCCACCCTCTCGCAGGCCTTAACCACCTCTGGATGCTCCATCTGCCCCGCCACCCCCAGGGCATGGCTGAAATCACCCGGCCCGAAAAACAGCATATCATAACCCGGCAGAGCGGCAATCTCCTCCAACTCCGTCAACGGCTCCGGGTCCTCAATCTGAAAGATGACAAACCGCTCTCGGTTGGCCTGCTCCACATAATCCTCGCAAGGGACGCCGCAATAGGCGCCATCGGCATTGCCCCCGTCAACAGGGCGCCGCCCCACGGGGTGGAAACGGGTCATCCGCACCACTTCCCGAGCATCCTGCAGACACATTACGTGCGGCACCATAATGCCGGCGGCATCCATCTCCAGGGGACGAATATAATCACTGTAACTGCCTCGCGGCACCCGGCAGAGCGTATCGACATCATAACATTTTGCTGCCAGAATCTGACTTTGCAGGGAGGAATAGTCGTTGGGCGTATGCTCCAAACATGTCCACAAACAGTCAAAACCAGCTTGAGCAGCCAACTCGGCCACTCGAGGATCGGCAAAATTCAATTTAAAACTATACGCCACCTGTCCGGCCCGCAGTTTGGCCAGTACCCGACTCCTACGCATCTGTCGCTTGTTCATATTTTGTTTTGCATCCTAATAAATTAATGCCATTCCCATCATTCAGCAGACCCTCGACAACGTAAAGGATATTTGTATCGACAGCAATCATCGCCTTCTCATTCTTTTCGCCACCACTTCATTCATTTGCTCGATGCTCCTGTGCGGTTGTCGGCGGAATTCGTGCGGGTGTACCGCGGGAGCCCCGCGCCCCCTCATCGCACTCCGGCCAAGTTGCCCACGAACCGCACATCCGGCTTGCGCCGGTTTTTCCACGGAATGACGTGGGGAATGCCGGGGTAGACGTCGAAGAGATTGTCGGGCATGAGTTTCCTCCCGGCGAGATCTAGACAGACACCCCACACGAACGTGCGGCTTGTGAAAATAGCCTTGCCGGCGTCCATCCGAACCTTGAGATCTGAGGGCGCCCATTTCAGATCCTTGAAGACGGGCAGCAGGAGTCTGTTCCGCGCCGCCACGGCATCGCCTTCCATGAGCATGGCGAAGGCAGCGGAGGCGGCCGGACGCTTCCATTTGCGTTTCTTGAATGAAGCGATCCGTGTGGAAGCATTGGGAGGCAGGACCGCGGGCAGGGACTGGTCCATCGGCAGGCCGCCGGCCAAGTTGAAAAGCCCATACCGTACCGTGCCGCTCCACGGTTGGGACCGCTCGTTGACGCCGAACACGACAATGTCGTCTGCCTCCTCGGCCACGATCACATGCAGTGGCTGCATGGCGCGCCGCACCGCCGCGAAAGCCGGCGTACGCCGCAGGTAATAGTCCACGATGGTCCAGCTCCGTGTCGCCGGCCAGCAGTCGTTGTACATCCAGAAGATCGCCGATGACGTGTCAAACATGCGGCGCCGGAAGTTCTCGCAATACTCGCGCAGGGCTTCGCCCTGAAGCAGGCCGCCCCAGTACGTGAACTCCTCGATGCTTAGCTTGCGGATGTCCTTGCCGAGCCACTGCGCGAGCATCTGGTCCGGGTAACTTGGCTCGCCCCAACTATCAACGGAGTTGTCATGAATCTGCCACGCAAACGACTGAACATAGCGCTGATCCTTGGGCAGGCAGGCCAGCATCGTGGGCAGCGAGGTTGGGCCGAGCGTACCGCCCTCGTTGGGAAAGCGGCACATCATTCGCCGGTAATCGCGAAAATCCGTGTTCGCAAATCCTACGGACCACGGATGCTGATCTCCCGCCTCATCTGCGTTAGGAAACAGACCAACGGGTGAGTACGGCGAACTGGGCTGGTAGTAGCGCCCCGGGTCCTCCTCCGCAAGCAACCGCGGAATCGTCAGGTGAAACAGGGCATGGTCGGGATACACCACGCCGCGGTCATACTGCCAAGCCCATGCGCCCAACTCCATTTCGTTGTTGCCGCACCAAACCACCAGGCTGGGATGCGGTGCCAGCCGGCGTATGTTGAAACGCACCTCTTCCCGCACGCTGTTGTGGAAGGTTTCGTCCTGCACCGGGAACTTGGCGCAGGCGAAGATGAACTCCTGCCAGACCAGGATGCCCTTCTCGTCGCACAGCTCGTAGAAATCATCCGACTCGTACAAGCCGCCGCCCCACACCCGAAGCAGGTTCAAGTTCGCTTCCAGCGCAAGATTCGTGACCTTGTCGTAGCGCTGGCGATTCGCCCGCGGAAAAATCATATCAAGCGGTACAAAGTTGCCACCCTTGGCGAAGATCTTCCGGCCGTTAATCTCGATGATGAAGTAACGCCCTTTGTCGGGGTGCGGATCCTGGTTAATCCGCACGTGGCGGAAGCCGATCCGCACTGAACGCTCGCCGATCCGCTTCCCGGCCGCGGAAAGCGAGACGCGGATTGTGTAGAGCTTCTGCTCGCCGTGCCCCACCGGCCACCACAGCAAAGGGTCGGTCAACTCGACAGAGACCTCCACTGGACTGAGCCCCGGCTTGATCTCCACGTCCGCGGTCGCCTTCTTTCTCGCCTCGGGAATTTCCAGCGTCAGCGTGGCGCAGCACGGCTTGTCGGTCAGCCCCTCGACAAACAACCGGCCCCGGACGGTTCCTGTCTTCAGGTCGGCCGACAGGTCGGCCAACGGAACAAACCGATCCAGACGCACCGGATCGGAGGTCCACTCCAGACGCACCGGCTTGGTGATGCCCACATTGATCAGGCGTGTGGACCAGTCCCAACTGAACTGGCATTGAGGCTTGCGTAGCCAGTGCCGCTTGTGCAGGCGGGCGTCCAGCGCTACACCCCAACCCTCGACGGGCTTCTCAGCCGCATGGAAAAGTCCGCTATCGAGATGAACGGTCAGCAGGTTCCTCCCAGGCTTCAACTTGCCAGTGACCTCGATCCGGCAGGGGTGGAACGAATTGGCGTGCTTGCCGATCTCCTGGCCATTGAGCACGATTGTGGCAGCCAGATCGAGCCCCTCTAAATGGAGCCACGCCCGCCCCTTGAGCGCCTCCCGCGGCGCAGTGAAGAACCGGCGATAGCTCCAGATGCACTCCTCCACCCAGCGGGCAGCCAGACAGTTGGTTCCGACATAGGGATCCTTGATCCAGCCCTGCTTCCACGCATCCAGATGGATTTCGCCGGGAACCTCAGCATCTATATACCGGGCCTCATCGACTTCTTCCCGGTTCGCATAGTCCGCACGCCCCCGCTGACCATCCGTCCAACGCGCCCGCCACGTGCCATTCAAATCGAGTTCCTTGAGCATAGCTCTAAAATCTCCTCGGTTTTTTCCGGTCATTCATCCAGCAGAATGGCGACGTACCCAGCAGGCCGTTGTTCGACGCTGTTTACACATTTCGAGAGTCTACACCATCCCCTTGTCGTGAGCAAAGCGTTCAATATTAATGCGCAGGCGACTTAGTGTTCCGCATACGATTGTTCGATTTTTCTTATCTGTAGACATCTTTTCTGTGTCCGATGCGAAGCACGAGTACTTCGTCATGCAAGATCGCAAATATGACGCGATAATCACCGACGCGATATTTGCGAAGGCCTTCAAACTCCCCTTTTAGTGCGGGATACTTTTCGGGGGTACTGGATAGATCTGCTTCAACCTGATCGAGTATGCGCCGAGCCTCAGGCTTTCCAATGCCCTTTAGATCGCGCTTAACCGAGCTCTTGTAGATGATGTTATAGGCCAAGAGACTTCCTCATATCGCCACTGCTCAAAGCGCCATCAGAGGTGTCCCGTAGGCGATCCAGTGCGATCTGCAGGTCGGCATAATCCTCCAGGTAGGCCTCGACCGCTTTCTGTATTAGAAACGATTTCGACCGCTCAGCTTCGCGAGCGACCTTCTCAAGCTCTCCCGCCAGAACATCCGGCATCCGGACAGATATTGTAGTCATGTTGCACCTTTTGTGTTTACCTGTATTACAACGTAACCTTGAGTGCGTCGACTGTCAAGAATCCAAATGAAGGGTTTAGGACTCTTTTGCAAAGCGGGAAAACCGTTTTTTTCAGGAGTCGTTTTGTCGTTGACGCATCAAGGGCTTAATGATGGTTCGGCCTCCTATCTGTATACCGTCACAACGTCGTGACGTTAAGTTGCTTGAACATTAGCCGGATACACTTGATCGACCCGCTTACCCGACACGCAACGCTGGTGATTACCTATTCTTTCTTGTCGTAATCGTAATCGGCCACCAGCCGACAGCAGTGGGTTAACTGGAGGCATAGCGGAATCAGCGCCGCGGTCATGCGCGGACACAAGTCCGCGCATTCACCGGACCTTGAGCCACCCCATGCGCCCCGGCGGCGCCAAAGCGCCGCTCTCCAGCAGGTGGGC
>SLLF01000181.1 GCA_007134175.1 Kiritimatiellia bacterium
CCTTTATTCACGGTTTCGCCATTGTGCCGGTTTATGTGCCGGCCGCAACCGCACCGCTTTCCCTCTACAGCCGCTACGGGGATTGGTTCAGTTGGCTGGGTCTACTGCTGGCGGGGGCCTGGGGCCTTTGGATGGCAAAATCACCAGTTGCCAAAAACGCCTGAAAGCGGTAGAGTTTTGACCGTATATGAGCGATCTATGCCCAACGCAGATTTCATCCGCAACCCCTGCTGTAGCCGCCCACGTTGGGGGCGGCCTGCCGGGCCCAGCGTGCCCGGCTACAACATGCATCTTTTTTTGTATCATCTTTTTCCGCCAGACGCTATTGTCACACTGGAGTCGGCAGCGTCCTGCCAGCTATCCGCTGTGTGTTAGCGGCCGGTGATACCCCGCGCGGCCCCGTTGGCCGCGTGTTCCGCTTCTCATGAAGGAAGAAACCATTCATTTTTCCAATGCCCGCGAGGCGCAGGATGTTACGGGTAACGATCCCGAACTGTTAAAGCGCATCGAAAAATCGCTGGCGGTACGCCTGACCGCTCGCGGCACGTGGTTGCGGGTGCTGGGTGAACCGGAGCCGGTTGACCGCACGTGTCGCTTTTTCGAGCTGCTGCGTCACGCCCGCGATCAAGGGGTGGTCCTGCAGGAACACGGCATCCTCTATACCTTGCAACAGGTCGTGGCCGGCCGGGAACAGGACCTGGATCAGCTATACCAAGCGCGGATAGAAGTGGCGCCGGGCAAGTCGCCGATCTTCCCGCGCACCTTCGGCCACCGTCTCTATGTCGACTCGATGCGGCATAACGACATTACGTTCGGCTACGGTCCGGCCGGCACCGGGAAGACCTATCTGGCGATGGCGATGGCCGTGGCGGCACTCGTGCGGGATGAGGTCAGCCGTATTATTCTGACCCGGCCGGCGATTGAAGCCGGCGAGGCGCTCGGCTTCCTCCCGGGGGATGTGCAGCAGAAAGTGCTGCCTTATTTACGCCCGCTGTACGATGCGCTCTATGACATGATGCCGCCGGAAGATATCGAACGGAATGTGGAGCGCGGCGTGATCGAAGTCGCCCCCCTGGCCTATATGCGGGGCCGGACCCTTAACCACTCGTTCATCATTCTCGATGAGGCCCAGAACACCACCTGTGAACAGATGTTGATGTTCCTGACGCGGCTGGGTTTTGATTCCAAATGCGTGATCACGGGTGATCTTTCCCAGGTCGACTTGCCGAACCATAAGCCGTCTGGCTTGCACGAGGCGATCCGCACGTTGCCGCAGATCGATGGCATCGCTCTCATTGAGCTCACCGATCATGATGTCGTCCGGCATGCACTGGTGCAAAAGATTATCCAAGCCTATCGTACGGCTCGTGATACGGTCGAGCCGGGCCACCAGCAACAGGTGGACGCATGATCGCCAACCGCCAGCAGGAAAGACAGCGACGGATTCGCATTCAAGCCCGTTTGCTCGGGTCCCGGGCGGCCCGTGATCCGAAAGGATATGGTTGGCCTGTCACATGGGGCCTCTTGCTATGGGTGGTCGGGACGGCCTTGCTGCATCTTGGCCAGGAGTTAAGCCATGCCCCCTTGTCCGAGGGCCAGCGCGCCCCGGCGACCTTGATCGCACAGGTCGATTTTGCGGCGACGGATTTGGCCGCGACCGAGCTGGCCCGCCGTCAGGCGAGCGACGCCATACTGCCCGTGTTTAACGTGAACCAGGCGGTGCAGCAAGCCGCTGTCCGCGTGTTGAACCGCTTCATTGACAGTGTGGTGGAATTTCGCCGGACGCACGAGGAGGCCCCGCTAGACCCGGCGACGACGGCGGCACCCAACCGGGCAACCAATCAAGTGGTGATGGCCGGTATCGATCTGCAACCGGAAGATGTGGCCACGTTGATCCCGGATGGGCAGGAGGAAGTCCTGCGCGAATTACTGATACAGTCCCTGACGGAGAGTCTGTCGCACGGCATAATCTCGGTTTCCGAACGGGAGAGCCTGTTCCACGGCGTGGCCGGTAAAGGCCGTATTTCTATTGTGCTTCCCGAAGGTGCGTTGCGCAGCCCCGTAGCCATTGATGAGTTGCCCACGCCGAGCTTGGCCGTCGCCGCCATGGCCGCGCAGGTGCGGGATCAATGGCCGACCGATTCACCTCCGCCCCAGCACCTGCTCGCGCTGTTGGTCCGTTCGCTGGCCCAGCCCAATTTGAGCTATGACGCCGGTCGCACGGAAGCGGCGCGTCAGCAAGCCATGCGCCAAGCACAAACGGTCACGCGCACGGTGCGGGCCGGTAACACGTTGATCACCCAGGGAGACCGGGTTACCGCCCAGCATTTGGAAGACTGGCGCGCCCATGAGCGGCGGGTCAACCAGTTGCGCTCCCCGCTGGACCGCCGCCTGCACTGGATTGGCGGCTCGATGCTGCTGTTATTCGCGCTGGTGCTATGTGGTGGCCTGCTGCATATTGTGCGGCCCGACATTGCCCGTTCACCCTCGCTCAGTTTTCTGCTGGCGTTTCTGGGGTTGCTGACACTGGGCGGGGTATTCGGCCTGCTGTATCTTTCCAACACCACCGCCTGGCTCAGCGGCAGCGTGGTGGAATACCTATTGCCGCTATCGTTGGCACCTCTGCTGGCGGTCATACTGATCGGCCCGGCCACGGCGGTTGTGGCCGGTGCCTGGACCTCTTTTGCAGCGGCGGTCCTGTTCGAGAACAGTTTCTCCATCTTCGCCATGGGCTTGTTGGTAACGATAATCGTGGCGCACATTGCCCGGCAAATCCGCAAGCGCTCCCGCATGTTGCGGATCGGATGCTGGATTGGTCTGTCGCAAGCGGTGTACGGCCTTAGCTCGGCTTTTTTAACCCAGCTGCCGGCCAACTGGATATTGTTGCAAGCGGGGGCGGCCGTGGCCAGCGGGGTCTTGGTGGCGCTGGTCGCGTTGATCTTGCTGCCGCTCTTCGAGTCGTTATTCGATATCACCACGGACATCACGTTGCTCGAATTATCGGATATGGGCCACCCGCTGCTGCAGCGCATGGCGATCGAAGCCCCGGGTACCTATCACCACAGCTTGATGGTCGCGAACCTGGCCCAGGCCGCCGCCTCGGAGGTCGGGGTGAACGCGCTGCTGGTACGGGTCTGCGCCTACTTTCACGACGTTGGCAAGTTGACCAAACCGGAATTCTTTGTCGAAAATATTCAGTTCAAGGAAAACCCGCACGATGACCTGACGCCGAGCATGAGCACATTGGTCATCATTTCCCACGTCAAAGAAGGGGTTACCATGGCGCGTCGCGCTAAGCTGCCGCAGGTGCTTATTGAGGCGATCGAGCAGCATCATGGGACGGGGCTCGTGGCCTACTTCTATCACCGTGCCAAAACGCAACAGGATGAACCCTCGCCACATGCGCCGGCACCGGCCTCGCGCGATGTGGATGAGGAGCGCTTTCGTTATCCTGGCCCGAAACCACGCAGTGTGGAGATGGGTATCCTGCTGCTGGCCGACAGTGTGGAGGCCGCCTCCCGTTCAATGGAAAAGCCCACCCCGGGTCGCATCGAGAATCTGGTGGATGACATCGTCGATGCCCGGTTGCAGGACGATCAGCTGGATGATTGTGATTTGACCTTTGCGCAATTAAAAGCCATTAAACGGGCCTTTGTATTCGCGTTGACCAACATGTTGCATGGACGTGTACCGTATCCCAAAGATGAAGATCGAAATAATTCAAGCACTGTATCGGCCAAGACTCCCCCCGCAGGCCCTGAAAGCCTTCACCCGCCGGATCATGGCTAACGTCAGTCGCTGTAATCCGAACCGCCGCTGGGCCTCCTGCTCCGTGGTGTTGGCGGGGAATGTAGGCATCCGGGCGGTGCATGCCGCTCAGTTGGGCGCGGATCGCAGCACGGATGTGATCAGTTTTGCCTATCCCCCGGAGGCAACCGTGGCGGGCTGGCACGGCGAAGTGATCGTTAACCGTGATCGGGCGCGTGTGGCCGGGATGCGGCATGAGGGACGGGCAGCGGAGCTGGCTCTCTATATCGCACACGGCTGCCATCACTTGAGCGGGGCCGACGATGCCACCCCTGCCTTGCGCCGCGCCATGCGGCGTACCGAGCGCGTCTGGTTGCAACAGGCGGATCGCGACGGATTGGTTTCCCCCCTGTGGCCGGAGCCGTTATGACGTGGTTCGGCACCGTTAGCCATTGGTTTTATAGTGCGCTTTGTCTGGTGGCGGCCACGACGGTCGCCACCCTGCACCATGCCTATGGACAGGCGGGCGACGCGGGGCTGAAACGCTTTTTGGAGAAATACCCGCGAACCGCTCGCTTTGCCGTCTGGATCGACCGTTGGCCTCAATGCCGCGCCGCCCTGTTGTTGCTCTGGACGGCTTTTTGGTTGGCGGCCCTGTGGTTCAGCCTGACCGCCAGCCAGGACGCCACCCTATGGGTGCGCCATCTCGGTATCGCACTGACCCTGCTGCTGGCGGTGCTGAGCCTGCACATCGTCCCGGCCGCCGTGGCGGAAGGGTATTCCGATCGCATCACGCAAGCCTCCCTGCCGGTCGTGGTCGTCTGGACCGCGCTCATCTATCCGTTGGCCGCTGCATTGGCGGCCTTGGAAAGAGGTCTTACGCGCAGCATGCGTACCCCCTCCAACGACGATCATCGCCCGACGTCGGAAGACGAAATTATTTCGTTGGTGGACGATGCCAACACCGACGATTTGGAAGAAACCGAACGCGAGATGATCCGTAGTGTGCTGGAGTTCGGTGACACCCTCACGCGCGAGATCATGACCCACCGGGTCGACGTGGTAGCGTTCCCGCACGACCACACCATCGCCCAGTGTGTGGAAGGTTCCAAACAATCGCACTTCTCGCGCTTCCCGGTCTATGCGGGCAACCTGGATGATGTCCGCGGGGTGGTCCACGTGAAGGATTTGCTGCGCGCGCTCAGCGAGGGGAAGAAGGATGAGGCCGTCGTGACCCGCTGCAACAGCGTGCTGTTTGTGCCCGAATCAATGCCGATCGACGACCTGTTCCGCCAGCTGCGCGCCTCGCGGGCGCAGTTAGCCATGGTCGTGGACGAATACGGCGGCACCGCAGGGGTCGTTTCAATGGAGGACATCATCGAGGAGCTTGTCGGCGAAATTCACGATGAATACGACGCGGCCGAAGTCAAGTACGAACCCTTGACCGACGGTTCCTATTTGGTCAATGCGCGCGAACCCGTTTATGAAGTGAACATGGAGCTGGGCTTGGCGATACCGGAAAGCGACGACTACGATTCGTTGGGTGGTTTTATGTTTCAGCGGTTGGGCCAAATACCCGCAGCAGGCGAACGGGTCGAACTTGACGATGCGGTTCTGGTCGTGCAGACGGCTGAACCCAATCGTATTGTCAACATACGCGTCACCAAATCCCCGGCCGCGGAGGAGTGACCCCAGGCGCTTGATTCTGGCTTGGCAAATTCGGAGGGTAGCGTTTAAGGTGCGGTGCAAGGAATACATGCCATGGCTGACCAATCGTTCTATATCACTACACCGATCTATTACGTCAACGACAAGCCCCATATCGGGCATGCCTACACGACGATTCTGGCTGATGTACTGGCACGCTATCACCGGTTGCTGGAGGAGCCGACCCACTTTTTGACGGGCACGGACGAGCACGGCCAAAAGGTGCAGCAGGCGGCTGACCGGGCGGCCGTGACGCCGCAGGAGCAGGCGGACCGCACGGTGGTGCGGTTCCAGGAATTGTGGCGTAAGCTCGATATTACCAACGACGACTTTATCCGAACCACGGAACCCCGCCATGTGCGCGTGGTGCAGGAGATACTGCAGGATCTCTATGATCGTGGAGAAATCTACCGGGCGGAATACGACGGCTGGTACGACGTCTCCAGCGAGACCTTCGTAACGGAACGCGAGGCGGAGGAAACGGGGGGGGATGCCAATCCGAATCTGACACGGATCGCCGAGTCCAACTATTTTTTCCGGATGAGCGCTTACCAGGACTGGTTGATCAAGCACATCGAGACCCACCCGGAATTCATCCAGCCGGCTCACCGCCGTAATGAAACATTGGGTTTCCTGCGCCAGCCGCTCAACGACCTCTGCATCTCGCGGCCTAAGGCCCGTTTGAATTGGGGTATTGAGTTACCATTTGACCACAACTTTGTCACCTATGTCTGGTTCGACGCGCTGGTGAATTATATCAGCGCGATCGGCTACCGCCATGACGACGCCCAATTTGCCCACTGGTGGCCGGCGGCCATTCATCTGATCGGTAAGGATATCCTGACCACGCACACGGTTTACTGGCCCACTATGCTGAAAGCCATGGGGGTGTCCCAACCGCGCACCATCTTTGCGCACGGCTGGTGGCTAAGCGGCGCGAGCAAGATGAGCAAGTCACTCGGTAACGCCGTCA
>SLLF01000353.1 GCA_007134175.1 Kiritimatiellia bacterium
TATGGCTGGATTGACTAACCGCACTCCCATTTGGCATGGTTCCCGCATGAGAGAAAAAATTTCCGCTTGTCTCATGACATATAACGAGGAACGCAACATTGAACGAGCGCTGCGCAGCGTTCAATGGTGCGAAGAAATCATTGTGCTCGACAGCTTTAGCACGGACCGCACCATCACCTTGGCGCGCCAATATACGGATCGTATTCACCAACACGCCTGGGAGGGCTTCATCGCTCAGCGCAACCGCGTGCGGGAGCTGGCGACCCATGAATGGGTCTTGTTTCTCGATGCGGATGAAGAGCTCACACCGGCATCCCGCCGCGAGATCGAGTGCACACTGGAACGTAACCAGCGATTGTACACCGGGTACCGTTTCCCGCGCATGGCCCGCTATTGCGGGCGCTGGATTCGGCACGGAGAATGGTATCCAGACCGCACGTTGCGCCTGTTCCTGAAGGTGCACGGCCGTAGCGTCGGCGTGGAACCGCACGACAAAGTCGAAGTGGATGGACTGGTAGCCAATCTAAGGCAGCCCCTGCTGCACTACTCCCATTTTGACATTAAAGATCATATCGAGAACATCAACAATTTCTCCTCCATTTCAGCCGATGCCAAACACGCCGCTGGACTTCGTTTCCGCTATCTTGATCTTTGGTTGCGGCCGCCCTGGCGCTTCTTGCGCAGCTATGTGTTGCGACTTGGCTTCCTGGACGGCTGGGCGGGTTACCTGGTGGCCCTTATGAGCATGTTCGAGGCAGCGGCGAAGTACGGCAAACTGTGGGAACTTGAGCGCGCCAAGCGGGACGGGCCGCCGAAACCATCCAAGCCTGCACAGCCGGCTGACGCTGAATGAGCATGGCTCCTCCAGCGCACCATGTTGCGGGTTCGCCTGGTGCTGATGTCGTGCCGATTGCGTGGGGCCACTTTACCGGTGTCTGGCACGCGGACTATGCACAACCCGCCGTGATGGATTGGTTGCAGGCTTGGTTGCCCCGCGCCGTGTCGGCACCGCGCGACCCGGGCCGACGCAACCAGATTCAAGTGGTCGGCACCGGTGATACCGGTGCCGAGCGGTTGCTGGTGAAGCGTTTTGGGCGTCAACCCGCGTGGAAGGACTGGATGGATCGCTGGTACGGCTCCAAGGCGCAACGTTCCTGGCAAGCCGGTCACCACCTGCACCGGCATGGCGTGGGGACCCCTCTTCCCATTGGGTATGTCGACCATTGGGTGGCTGGCCGACTCGTAAACAGCTTCTACTTTACGCGTTACGAGGATCAACTCTCCAGTTTGCGCGCGCAGTTGATCCGGATCTACCGCCAAGAGCCGGATTGTGCCTTGCTGATGGCACTGTTGGAGGTGGTGGCCGACGCGATCCGGGGCCTGCACGCCAGCGGCTTCATTCACAGGGATCTAGGCAATCAGAACATCCTGCTTCGCCGTCAAGGCAACCAATGGATTGACCTGCAATTCATTGACCTCAACCGAGGTCGTGTCCATTCCCATTTGAGTTGCAGGCAACGCGCCTTTGATATTTCCCGTCTGACGTTACCCTCCGATTTCCTGAGGGTATTCAAAGCGATGTATTGGGACGGTGCAGCGGTGCCCGCCACATTCGAGCGGTGGGAAGGATATTATCGTGCGCGATTTGCCTGGCACACCGCCACCCGGCGCTGGCGGCACCCGCTGCGCCAGCGCACGGCGATCACCGAAACGGACGACACCTATCCGGCCCCCCGGGATATTTGGATTTGGGATGACAAGTCGGCGCAGGCCATGGTCGTGTGGCAAACACGAGACCGGCATCGCCTTTATTCCCGCCGCAATTCACTGTATGTTGCCGGAACAACGGGTTTGGCGGCCGGCCCTGTCTTCCGGCGATATCGACAACTTCGTCCGCTGGTCTATACGCACCCGGTGGCGTTCGCCAATCGCATTGGGGTATCGCTGGAACCGACCAGGGAACGCTGGCCCCTTGAGCGCCAGTACCTCCAGCGGTTGGGCTCGATTCCGGTTATGGTGCGCTTCTATCATCACCAATCGCAGGAGGATTGGGCGCATACGATCGAATGTGTGCAAACCCTCGCTTCGTGCGGACATGCGGTAGCCATTTCCCTGGTCCAGGACCGACGCGCCGTCA
Source organism: Kiritimatiellia bacterium (assembly GCA_007134175.1). GTDB lineage: Bacteria > Verrucomicrobiota > Kiritimatiellia > SLAD01 > SLAD01 > SLLF01. The sequence goes on from SLLF01000353.1 coordinate 2,138, forward strand.
CCAGGCCGCCCCTCTGGGACCGCTTCGTCAACTACATCCTGGATGAGGTGGGTCAAACGGTTGACTGGCTCGAAGTTGGACACGCCATTAACCGGGTAAAGTGGGGGGTGTGGAACCTTGACGAATATGCCCGCCTCCTGGCTCCGGTGGCGGCACGCCGCGACACCTTGTCCGCCCGCGTAATGGGGCCGGCGGTGATCGATTTTGAGTACCACTACCTGCTGGCCGCCCTTAAAAAATGCGCCCCGTACGGGCGCATTTTCGACAGTCTATCCCATCATCTCTATGTCGACCGGCGGGGTGCACCGGAGCATACACAAGCGGGCTGGTCGACCCTGGATAAATGCGTGCTCGCCCGCGCCATAGCCGAATATGCCCCGGCCTGTGCCCCGCGTTTAATTATTTCGGAAGTCAATTGGCCCTTGGCAGGAACCGGCATCTATTCCCCGGTCGGGTCGCCCTATGTTACGCCAGGCCAGCGGTCGGATGGTCCCGGGGTAACAGAAGAGGCCTATGCCGCCTTCATGCTGCGTTATCTACTGATTACCGTCGCATCCGGCTGGGTGGAACGTGTTTACTGGTGGCGATTGGCCGCCCATGGCTATGGTTTGATTGATGATCTAGCCCATTCGGACTGGCGTGAGCGATCGGCCTACACGGTGCTGCAAACGTTTCTACACCAATGCGGCCTGGCGCGCTTCATCTGTCGGCTGGCAGTGGGACCATCCGTGCAGGCCTATCTTTTCCAGCAACCCAACGGGGACCAAGTGGTGGTGGCCTATGCCCACCCGGCACCCGTCACGTACCGTCCGTCTTTCACTTTCAGCCGCCTGCACGATGCGCAGGGGCGGGAACAAAAGGTGGCCGATAGCCTGAGGTTAACGGGGCATCCCATCTATTTTAGTGGCTGCCACCTGACCGACCCCTAGCCAATGGCGCGTGTTTAAATCGCATTGACATTATGCCTGAATGTGTTCTATTTGGCGCAATTCTGGACGAAAGGATACAGGTTATGTTGACATCCCCTCTATGTAGACGAATCACCCTGGCGGGCGGCTGGCTGGCGGTCCTGCTGGCCATTTGCGTACCGCAAGTGCTTAACGCGCAAATGCCGCTCGGGTTGGGCGACTGGTACCCCGTAGCCGATTTGGAGCTCATGTATGACGATAACATCAACCGGAGCATAGACGGATCCGGCGAAAAGGGCGACTTGGTCATTGCGCCGCAGCTTTCCCTGCTGATGCAACGGCCATTGGCTCACCGGTGGGCGTTCACCGGGCAGGGTTATGTGCAGGGGACCATCCACGGTCAGTACAACAAGCTAAACTATCTTGCCCCCGGCCTTGAGGCTGGGTTTAGCTACGCGCTGGGGGACACACCCCGTGCACTGTTGCTGCGCGCCCAACTGGGGCTCCGTTACGAATTTCACGAACAGGATTTCCGGTTCGGGGCGGAGATGATACCGCGTTTGTCTGCGGAATTCGGGCTCGGCGCACAACTTTACGCTGCACTCTACTACGAATACGACAACCGTTTTGCCAGCGAAGAAGAAATCTATGACCGCGAGGGCCATACGTTCGGCTTCACTGTTGACCTGGAGCTCGCCCCGGAATACGGAGTAGAGCTAGGCTACGCGTATCGGCGTGGTGATGTTCTGGTACACCAGCCCACGACCACCCCGGCACCGAATATTCGCGGGGAGGTTTTCCCCGTCGACAACACCTTCAAATCGCGTTTTGCGGCCTTGAAGTTCGAGGACCAGGATCAACATCATCTTTATGTCGGGGCGTATTATGCGCTCAGCTTGTACACGACCGTGAATTTCCGCGTGGCCTACGAGCAAATTGACCTCGACGACGACACGGTTGCCAGCACCCAGTTCCGGCTGGCGCTATCACATTTATTGTAACGGTGTGGCCGCCCCGCCGAGTGGTTACGGTTCCTCTCTTGTATCTCTTGAAGAGGAACGCGAGGTGATGATGAGTGTGGATCGACCGCGTGTGTTACATCTTAGCGCACGCCGCTTCTGGTGCGGCGAATCCAATCGGGTGCGCGTGATCTGCCAAGGCCTGCACGACCGTCAGTGGTCGATTCTTCTCGGTGTACCTGCGGACTCGGCGTTGACAGAAGTGGCACGGGAAAAAAACCTGCCGGTCGATGATCGGTTTCAGTTCCGTGGCGGTTGCCGGCCGTTCTCGCTTGGACACGATATACGCGCACTGCGGCAACTTCAGCGGGAACAGGCCTTTGATATGGTCCATCTGCACACGTCAATCGACACCTGGGTAGCAGCCCTCGCGTTTGGTTTCCGACACACGGCACCGCGGCCACTGCTGATCCGGACCCGCCATAGCGACCATGCCGTCCGCTCCGATCCGGTTCACCGCTGGCTGTATGGACGTGTAATCGACCATGTCGTGCTTTCCTCCGCGGCCTTGCGCGTGCCGCTGGCCGGCCTAATCGACAGCGGCGTACTTTCCCCTGAGCGGACCACCGTTATTCATAGTTCCGTGGATATCGAACGCTTTAACCCGGACAGCGTGTCCGGCGCCGCGGTGCGCGCGGAGCTGGATCTGGGGGAGCGGTTTTGTATTGGCTTGGTTGGGCGCATATCAGAGGAGAAAGGGCATGACTTGTTACTCCAGATTCTTCCCGACTTGATTCGAATCCGCCCAAACATCTGCTGTGTCTTTGCCGGAACCGGCCCGCAAGAGGAGACCCTACGCGCCTCCGTGCACCGTCAGGGCCTTTCCGACTATGTACGCTTTGCCGGATTCCGAAGCGATATGCCAGCGGTAATCGCTGCGCTTGACCTGGTCGTCGCGCCCAGTCGCTGGGTGGAATCCTCCCCCGGGGTGGTCAAGGAGGCCATGGCCATGCGCAAACCCGTGGTGGCTGCGGCCGTAGGGGGCGTGGCGGAAATCGTCGAAGATCAACGATCCGGCCGAATCGTACCCCGTGAACAAGCAACCGCCTTGCTAGAAGCGTTGCACCAGCTTATAAACGACAAGGAGCTGTGCCGTCGCCTGGGCGACCAGGCACGAACACGCGTGGTGGCACAGTTTAGTGATGTTCACTTGGTTGATCATACCCTGCAACTCTACGAACGATTGATGGCACGCACATGATGAAGGAATGGTTGAAACACTTGGTTTGCACGCCCTATTTGAAGACGACCGCTATCTACGTATTGCTGTGGGCAATCCTTTGGCATCCCAACAGCGGTTTCAAGAATGTGGTGGTTTGGATCAGCGCCTCGGCCCTGCTGCTTAGCGGGATCCGGCGCAAACGCGCGTTGCACCTGGGTGGACTGGGTGTGGCTATAGCCATTTATCTCGGCGTCGCCCTGCTGTCGACCTTTCTTTCGCGAGACGTCTGGTTTAGCTTAAGCCAATGGATGAAACTGTTTGAGTTGGCCACTGGCTATTTCATCGTTGTCAACCTCTTGTCCTCGGGCGAACGCGTTGAAATCAGTATACACCGCTATTTCATGGCGGCGGGTCTGTTTGCGCTGGGGGACCTCGGTCGGTTACTGCATGGCTTGCACTCCCAGGACCCCGTGCTGGTGCATGGGCGTTGGTTCGATTCCTGGCTCGGGTACCCCACCATTGCCGCCGGTGTTTATGCCGCCACGCTGTTGCTGGGATTGCCAACCCTCCTACACGCCCAGCAGCGGCGTCAGTGGAGGCGGGTACTGGCCTGCCTGCTGATGATGGTCGGTCTGGTTGTGCTGCTCTATTTTCTGCAAACCCGGAGCGTGTTACTGGGTTTGGGCTTCGGTGTAACGACTATTATTATTCTGGCCCCCCTGCCCCGCCGCTTCCAGGCAGGCGTAATCACAACCGTGGTACTCGTCCTAGCGGCCTTCGTTTCCATCCCCGGTCAATTCCGCGAGCGCGTGCTGAGCCCGGAGACGTCCGACCGGGCGGCCATTTGGCAGGATGTGGACCGTATAATCGATCAATCGGCAGAGGCCCCCTATCGGCATTGGATTGGGTTCGGCTATGGGCATAAGATGTTCGAGCGACTGCATGCCACATTACCCCGTGCGGAACGCTCGGCTCAACTCGTCTATAATCATGCGCACAATATGTTTCTAGAGACCCGAATCCAGACGGGCTATGCGGGTCTGGCGGCTTGGATCGCCCTGTTGGCGCTAGCCACCTACCGCCTGGCGGTCGCTTTCCCAACCACGGCGTATCCCCGCCGACGCATGGTGGCGGCTTGCCTGGCGGGGGCGGCGGTGGCCTTTCTGATCTATGGCCAATTCAGCTTGTTCTTCGCCATGA
>SLLF01000325.1 GCA_007134175.1 Kiritimatiellia bacterium
CTTTCCCGGCGGGTGAACCGCCGCCGATACCGTAGATGATATTCTTCAGTGGAGCGCCCAGCGGCATTTCGACCAATCCCGTGTTCTCTATTTTGCCGACTAGCGAAAAGACCTTGGTGCCGGTGCTGTTCGCGGTACCCACGGAAGCAAACCAATTGCCGCCCTTGGCCAGAATGGCCGGGACATTGCACCAGGTCTCTACGTTGTTGATATTGGTCGGCTTGCCCCACAAGCCCGCTTCCGCGGGGAAGGGTGGCCGTGGGCGCGGTCGCCCGGCATACCCTTCGAGGGAGGCGACCATGGCCGTCTCCTCGCCGCATACGAAAGCCCCGGCCCCCTCCACCAACCGTAGCCGGAAGTTGAAGTCGGTACCCAGAATGGATTCGCCCAGCAGTCCATGCTCCGTCGCTTGGGCAACGGCTTTTTTCAGGCGGGCCACGGCCAGCGGGTATTCTGCGCGCAGATAGACAATGCCCTCGCTGGCCCCGGTGGCGTAAGCGCCAATCAGCATCCCTTCGAGCAGCATGTGCGGATCGCTCTCGATTTCGTTGCGGTTCATATACGCGCCGGGGTCGCCTTCATCCGCGTTGCAGATCACATACTTGACATCCGCCTGGGCCTCGCGCAGCAACTTCCACTTCACCGCCGTGGGGTAGCCGGCCCCGCCCCGTCCGCGCAATTTCGCCTTATTGATCTCTTCAATGACCTCATCCGGCTGTGGTTTATGCAATGCCTGGTAGAGGGATTGATAGCCACCCACCGCCATGTACTCTTCAATATCGTCGGGATTGATCAGCCCGCAATTCCGCAAGACCAGCTTTTGCTGGCCGGCGAAGAAGGGAATTTCATTCCAAAGCGGAATATCAGACAGCCCCTCACCATATTTAACCTGCGCCGTGAGGTGGTCCCACGCCTCCACCCGACACAGCGCCTTGCGTGTCGGCACTCGCCCGGATTGAAGTTCGGCGACGATATAGGCGGCATCCTCCGGCGTTACCTCCGCCAGGACCACCAGTGGTTGACCGGGACAGTAGACATTGACCAGTGGCTCTACCGCGCAATAACCGAAACAGCCCACGGGCACGAGACTGGCCTTGCAGCCGGTTTTTTCCAGCTCCATTTTGATGGCGTCAAAGACGGTCTGGGCACCATTACCGATACCGCACGTCCCCAGGCCCACCCCGATACGGGGGCCGTCATGCAATAGCTTCAACAAGCCGGTACGGCGAACATCATTCAGGGCATCAAAATCGGCAATCTTCATTCGGCACCATCCTTCCGCAACACCTCCCGCACGATGCGCCGTAACTGAAGGTCGGTCATGTGTCCGTGTATGTCCTCATCCACCGCGACCACCGGCGCTAGCGCACACTGCCCGAAACAGGCGACGGTCCGTACCGTGATGCCATAGTCGGCCGTGGTAAACGCCGCGCCACCCTCTTCCTCCGGTGGCGGCGAACCCGTCGCCGCCAGCACCCCATCCATGAGCATCTTGGAGCCGCGAGTATGGCAAGCCGTCCCGCGGCACACCATGATCGTGTGGCGACCTTGCGGGCGCAGATTGAAAAAGGAGTAGAAGGTCACCACGCTATATATCTGTGACAAGGGCACCTGCTTCTTGCGCGCCACCATTTCCAAGGTGACGGTGGGCAGATAATGCAATGGGTGGCGCTCCTGTAACTCCTCCAGGATGGTTAGCAAGTCACCGGTACGTTCCGGATATCGGGCCATCACCTCATCCACTTCCCTTTCCGTCAGCGGCGCGGTCTCTCGGGGCATGATCATCAGGCACTCCTTTCAGCAAATGTCGATTGTGGCAACAAGGGCGACTCGTCAGATGCAAATTCCGGTACAATGGGTGGTGCAACGACGTCCGGGAGCAAGCGGCGACAGGCGGCCACGGCCACCGCCACGCCACGTTGGGCGACGGATGACAAGGGTGCCCCCATGGTGAAATCCTGGACGGGGATCCCGATCAGCCAAGCGACCGGGTGCGCGTTATAGCAGGTCGCCGCCAAGGCCAGCAGGTAGTCCGGGGCCACCCGGTGCGCGGTGTGGGCATTATCGGTCGGCGATGCGGTCAGACGCGAAACCTGGACCTCTGTCGCCTGCCGCAGCGCATCCAGAAAGATTACACGACCATGGGCCGCTATAGTGCACGCCCATTCCGGGGTCAGTTGATGGATATCAGCCACCTCCACTTGGGTCCGGCACTCAGCCGCTATCGCCCGCGCCGCTACCCGGCCGACCGCATCGTCGCCGCGCCACTCGTTCCCCCACCCTAACACCAAGGTTGGGCGCACTGTGTAATCAGTCCCGCCGCTGCTCATCCAGCACCTCTCCCGCCGCATTGATCAGTTGAAGTTGCAAGGCCATCTCGCCCAGCGCGTGGGTGGAACAACTCAGGCAGGGGTCGTAGCAGCGAATCACCGCCTCCACCCGGTTCAGCGCGCCTTCCTTGATTTCCGTTCCGCGCACATATTCCTTGGCCGCCTGCAGAATGCCCCGGTTCATCGCCATGTTGTTGTGACCCGTGGCAATAATCAAGTTGGCCCAGGTGATCAAACCGTCCTTGTCGATCTTGTAGTGGTGGATCAATGTGCCGCGCGGCGCTTCGGAAACGCCGATGCCTTCGTGTTGGTTCGGTCCCGCCTGGGCGCGCACGCGATCCGAGCTCGTAACCGGATCTTCCAGCAGATCGCGCACGCGTTCCAAGCCGTACAGGATTTCGATTAACCGGGCGTAATGGTAATGGAAAGAGCTGAGCACGGCTCCTTCCGCCACCAGTGCGCGGAAATGGCGTAGTTCCTGATCCGCCAACGGCGTACCGCACTGATCGCAGTTGTTGAGGCGCGCCAGCGGCCCCACCCGGTAGAACCCATCGGGGTAGCCGCGCGGTTTGTAGTAAGGCGTCTTCAGGTAGCTGTAGGGCTCGACCGCTTCGCCAATCAGCTCGTTATATGATTTGGGATCAAGCTGGTCACCGACCATGTCGCGGTTTTCGTCGCGGATGCGAAGATTCCCATCGTAATGCTCCAGCGAACCGTCCGCCGTGGTCAGCCCCATGAATAAGCTGGGGAAGTTGGCAAAAGTGCTGATTTCGCTGGCGAACTGATCCAGCACGCCTTTCAACAAATCCAGCGCCCCCTGGGTTATGGTGATGCCTTGCGGGATCATCTCCAGTATCCGGTCGCGCGTCTCCGCCGTCAATGGCGAGCCCACCCCGCCGGGAACGACCCAAGCCGGGTGGACGCGTTTACCGGCCAACCATTCAATGATTTGCTGTCCGAACATACGCAACCAGATGCCGTTCTTCGCAATTTCCGGATGCGCGGCAGCCAGCCCAAGAATGTGGCGCTTGGCCGGATCCGCATCCATGCCCAGCAACAGGTCGGGCGCGCTCAGGTGGAAGAAACTTAATGCGTGCGACTGGATCAACTGACCGAGATTCAAAATCCGGCGCAGGTTATAGGCCGCCGGCGGAATGCGCACCGCCAGCAAATCATCGCACGCCTTGGCTGACGCCATTAGGTGACTAATCGGGCAGATACCGCAGATACGCGCCGTGATCGCCGGCATTTCGTGGAAAGGCCGGCCCTCGGTGAACTTTTCGAAGCCGCGGAACTGGGTCACATGGAATTGGGCGTCCGTGACGGATCCTTGTTCGTCCAGGTGAATCGTTATTCTGGAGTGGCCCTCGATGCGGGTGACCGGATCGATTGTTATGGTTTTAGCCATGGGGTTCCTTTCCGGTTCAACCGAACCGCGTGTTATTTGCCAGATCGGGCATCCGCCCTTCCAGCAACTCCGCTATCACGAAAAAGATGTGGTCCGGATGCGGCGGGCAGCCCGGTACGTGCAGATCCACTTTGACCACTTCATGCACCGGCCGGGTCCGGTCCAGCAACGGAGGGATATTGGTCGTCGGTACCTGGGGTTGGGCCGAGACGTTTTCGAGATAGGCGCGGCTGTAGAGCTCGTCCAGCGAGAAATAATTCCGCATCGAAGGGACATTCGCCGTCACCGCACAGTCGCCCAGCGCGACGATCAGCTTCGACTTGCTGCGGACCAATTGGACCTTGTGCAGATCATCTTCATTGGTTACCGCCCCTTCCAGAAAAGTGACATCGACCTCGTCAGGGAAGACCTTGTTGTCGACCAGTGGGCTATAAACCAGATCGATCCTGTCGGCGACTTGCAGCAATCGCTCGTCGATATCGAGGAACGACATATGACAGCCGGAACAACCGTCCAGCCAGACCGTCGCCACGCGGACTTTCTTCATGTTTCCAAGCCCCCCTTCCCTGTCGAGCCTGCACCGTATTACACTTCCAGCGATATCCGATGTTACGTTATCAAATGAAGCAGAGCTATCAGCGTTTGTCCCTTGCGTACTATAAGGGGATGCCCGATAACCGCACCTCATTCCTGTTAATTGGCATTGATTTTAGCTACGCATGGCGACATCATGACCTCCTGTGACGGAGCGTACAAATGCTTCGCTTAGCCACAAAGGTTTGCACTATGGACTTATCAATTGTCATACCGGTTTATAACGAAGAAGAGAGTGTAGTGGCATTGTGTCAAACGCTGGATGCCGCGCTGAAGCCGCTGTCTCAACACTATGAAGTGCTCCTGGTCGATGACGGTAGCACAGACCAAACGCCGGTTTTGCTGCGCGAGCTGGTACAGACCTACTCCTATCTGCGCGTCATCCGGTTCCGCCGCAATTTCGGCCAAACGGCGGCGATGAGCGCCGGCTTCCATCACGCCCAGGGCGAAGTGGTCATTACACTGGACGCCGACTTGCAAAACGACCCGGCGGACATTCCGTTGTTGCTGGCCAAGATGGATGAAGGCGTCGACGTGGTCAGCGGCTGGCGCAAACACCGGCAGGACCCGTTCTGGTCGCGACGCTTGCCGTCCATGCTCGCCAATGGATTGATCAGCCGGATCACCGGCGTTGCGTTGCATGACTACGGTTGCACCCTCAAGGCCTATCGCCGGGATATCATCAAAGATGTACATCTGTATGGGGAAATGCACCGCTTTATTCCCGCATTGGCCAGCTGGGTCGGTGGTCGTGTGACCGAGGTGCCGGTGCAGCATCACCCCCGCCGATTCGGCACATCAAAATATGGACTATCCCGTACCGTACGGGTCATCCTCGATCTGATTACGGTAAAATTCCTGATGCGTTACAGTCTGGGTCCGATGCAGATGTTTGGTAAGATCGGGCTGATGTTTCTGGTGCCGGCGCTCCTGTTGTTCGCGCTGATGATCGGCACGCACCTTTCGTTCCTGTTTTTCGGTACGACCGTTGGCGCCGAACTGGTTAAACGGCCTTTCTGGTTGGTATCCGCCACGATGTTGTCATTTTTGGGCGTACAGTTCATCAGCATGGGATTGCTGGCTGAAATCCAAATCCGGACCTATCATGAGTCGCAGGACAAACGCACGTATGTCATCCGCGAATGCTGGCCGGAAGAAACTAAGGGCACCTGATCGATGGGGCTGCAGCAATCGGGTCCAATCCCTGGGGGCTGGCCACTGGCTTGGTTCGCCGAGCTCCCGGCTGATGCTCCGCCCGCACGCTTGGTCGTCTTGGTGAGCGCGCTGCTACTGGTCGGCATCGCGGCCTTGATCACGTTAATCGTGCACTTTCGACCGCGAACCGGACAGTGGGCGAGGCAGTGGGCGCGTTTACGACGTCGTCCATGGTATTTGCACGATGTCGGCTGGCTGCTGGCGGTATTGCTCTGCCTCCAAGCGGCAGCCGTGTTAGCCTTATCAGGGTTCCGGCGCCTGTTAAGTTGGGAGGCGGATCACCTGCCGTTCGTCTGGATCACCCTGCACAGTCTCGCGCTGCACGGCGCCTGCTTGCCGCTGGTATGGGTATTACTGCGCCGGAAGGGGCGGTCATGGATAGCAGCCTTTTGCCCCACCCCATTATCCGGCGGTCACGCAATTGCACAGGGGATTGGGCTATATTTAGCGGCACTGCCCCCGTTTGTGTTGATTACGGCACTCTATCACGCGGGACTTCAGGCCGTTGGCTATACCCCGATGCCTCAAGATGTCGTCCAGCTTTTCGCCCTACTGGAATACCACTGGATGCGTGTCTATTTTGTCATCCTAGCTGTTATCGTCGCACCCATTGCCGAGGAGATCCTGTTTCGCGGCATCCTGCTGCCGGCTGCAGCAAAATGGTGCCGCGCGGCGGGAGCCATCGCCATCACCACGATCCTCTTTGCGCTGTTGCATCTGCACCTGCCCTCGTTGATCCCACTGGCGTTTTTGTCGTTGGTATTATCGCTGGCCTATGTGTATACGGGATCAATCATTGTACCCATTGTCATGCACATGATTTTTAACGCCATCTCGCTGCTGACATTGACTTGGCTGGGGTAAATAAAC
>SLLF01000158.1 GCA_007134175.1 Kiritimatiellia bacterium
ATCTGCGCGCCCCCGTCCGCCTTGTGCGGACGGAGCGGTAGTTTAGGCTGGCTACGGGCTGTAGTCACAGTGAGCCCGAGGGGAGCGAGTGGTGGAGTATTGCGCTTATCTCACTCACGTCGGGCTCTTTCCGTCATAAAGCGTGGAATAGATAGCAGAAGTTTGGCTCCCACGGCGCGAGGCCGTGGGGCGCCCGGTGAGAAATGCGGGTTAACCGGTCATCACCGTCAGGACCTCGATGTGTGCCGTTTGCGGAAACATATCAAACGGCTGAATGTAAACACCGCGGTATCCGTGATCCCGCAACCGCCGTACATCCCGTGCCAGCCGATCCGGGGCACACGAGACATACAGCACGGTCCGCGGGCGCAATCGCAGCAACGCGTTCCATACCGCAGGCGGGCATCCCGCCCGCGGTGGATCAAGCAATACCGCTGTGTAGCTTGCTTTCAGCCGCTGCAACACGGACGCCAAATGATCTTCTACCCGCCCGGTCACATAGCGGAGACGCGTCGCGCCCGCCTGGCGTGCATTGCGCCGGCCAGCCCGCACAGCCGCCGCATCGCGTTCTATGCACCAGACCGCATCCAGTTCCGGGGCGGCCAACACGCCGAACACCCCGGCCCCTGCGTAACCATCCACCAACACGCGGGCCCCGCTGGCACGGATCGCATCCAATACCTCGCGCACCAAACGATCCGCCACGCCTGCATTTACTTGAAAGAAGGACTGGGCGGGTACTTCGAACGAAACCCCCAGCACCGACTGTGGCGATAACCGGGTCGCCCCCTGCGAAACCACCACCGCCTGTCCATCGTTGTTCAGTCGTAAAACCAGCCGCTCCGCAGCCCTCAACCCCTCCTGATGCGCGCCGCGCCACGTCTGCAACGCCTCGTTCAGCGCCTGGTGCGCGATGGGACAGTTGGCAACCGGTATGCGTTCATCATGCGCCACGCCCACATAGGAAGGCGCACCCGGCCCTTGCAACGTGATTCGGTTCCGGTAGTGCCAAGGTGCCGAAGGGATGATCGGGCGTACCGGCGCATCCGGCCAATTCCCGATACGAGCCAGCAGGGCCTCCACCTGCTGCTGCTTGATCACCAACTGCCGCTTGTAGTCGATGTGCTGATACTGGCAGCCTCCGCACACACCGTAGATGTCGCACACCGGGGCCGTTCGTGCTGGCGAAGGCTGCAACACCGACCGCAACCGCGCACGCGCATAGCGGTTCTTAACCTCCGTGATTTCGATGGAAACCGTCTCTCCCTCCAGCGCGAACGGGATAAACACCGCCAAGCCTTCGATACGGGCCACACCATCACCGCCAAACGCCACATCCTCAACCGACACCGTACAGATGGCACCCGGCTCAATTTGGGGCGCAGCATGCTGACGCTTACTCAATTCCTGACGCATAGTGTCCACCACTTCATAATCGTAATCGGGCTCGTAATCCTAATCGAATGGCAAAGCAATATCGAGCACGGATAGCGACACAATTTTCTGCAGAATAGGTGCCAACGAGCCATGCAACCTGACTTCAGTGCAGGAACATAAGAAAAACTACTCAATAACTTTGAGAAATGGGGAATTGCTGTCGTATGAAAACTGTGGCAGCATGCTCTCATGAATAGACAGGTTACAGCAAAGCACCATATGGCGGATCTGCGACAGACGGACCTTGTCCCCGGCACTCCCGGCAGTCGCATCGCCTTGGTATGGCCCCTTACCCGGGAAGTTGTATCCCTTAGCAAGCGTTACGATGTTGAACGAAGACTACAGAGAGATGTTGCAGATCTTGTCCGCCGAAAAGGTTGACTTTCTTTTGGTCGGGGCCTACGCCATGGCCGCGCACGGGTATCCACGTGCTACGCTTGATATAGATATATGGGTGTTACCCTCGCCCAAGAATGCGAAAGCGGTAATCAGGGCTCTGACACAATTCGGTGCACCTTTGGACAAGGTCACTGAAGATGACTTCTCAACTGATGGTACGCTCTTCCAGATTGGCGTAGCCCCACGGAGGATTGATATAATCACCTCCGCATCAGGTCTTACATTCGACACCGCGTCGCGAGTTGCATTGGAAATAGATATCGACGGCATAACTGTCCGAATCCCCTCGCTGGACGACCTCATCAAGAACAAGCGAGCATCAGGAAGAACCAAGGACATTGCTGACGCCGAAGCCTTGGAGAGCATACAAGGGTCCGAACCAGCGCCTTGAGCATATGCGGAACACGAGGGCGCGCGATTTTACGGTTCGTAGTGGGCAAGGGGCTACGCGGATGCTACAGGATGTCTGTACAGCCTGTTCCGCAACGCAAGGCAACGTTGTATCGCATTACGGATCACGATGCCTGGCGCGGTGAGAACCGCGCGGAACGGCACGTCGCTACCGCGCCGCCCATTAGGCGCATCGATCGGGTGCGCACAGCGCACCCTACGGATCAAGGCCGCTTATTCACGCACCTTCCCGACAGCGCAATCGGCTCGCCACTGCCCTTCCTCTTGCTCCCCTGCACGATTACCGCTACATTGGTCAAAGCCAAGGCGCGGCGAAGCGACCACTGGCGAGAATAAACCTGGTGCGATTAGAAAGGAAACGGCATGACGGAAACACACGCGAACACACACGAAGGCCCCTCCAGCTTCAGCCAATTGGTGGTCATGATCGCCACCTCGGCGCTGCAGCAACTGGGCCAGGTGCCCGATCCCTCGGGCCAACAATCCCCGGTAAGTTTGGCCGGGGCTCAAGGCATGATCGATATTCTGGAGATGCTCAGCGCCAAGACTAAAGGCAACCTCGACGACCAGGAACAGAAAATGCTGACGGAGAGTCTGACGATGCTGCGCTTCCAATACGTCGAAGTCGCGCAGGCCAAAGGGAAACAGGAAACCGGTACCCCGCCGCGTGCACCGGCCGACGCCGCACCGGATGGGGAACCGGGCCGCGCGCCGGACCAGCCGCCGCTGGAAACCACCGGCAGCGCAGAAGCGTCCGGCGAAAGCAAAACGCGCTATCGAAAGAGCTACGGTTAAGGTAGACGGCCGTAATGTTGACGGCCATGCAAGGCGCGCGCCAGGGTAACCGGGTCGGAATAAGCCAGCCCACTTCCAGCCGGCAGGCCAAAGGCTAGGTGGGTAATACGCGCCCCTGTAGGTGCTAACTGGTCTTGCAAATAGGACGCTGTGGCGTCGCTTTCGACGTCAGCGTCCAAGGCCAACAGCACTTCTTCCATTTCTTCCTGGCGAATGCGATGCAGCAAGGCGGCCAGCTTGGGTGGCGGCAGGTCGGTTCCGTTCAGCGGCGAGAGTTTGCCGTTCAAACAATGATAGATACCCCGGAAAACGCCGGCGGCTTCGATTTGCGCAATGGCCGCCGCTTCGGTCACCACACACAGCCAGCGGTGATTACGCTCGTTATCCGTACAAATGGCGCAGGGATCCTGAGTGCGTAAGGTCAATTGCCCGCAGCGCGAGCAGCGGACGACTTGTTCCTGGACCACCTGCAACGCCTGTACCAAGTCCTGGCGCAGGGTGGCGGGACCGGTTGCCAGGCGATAGGCCATGCGCTCAGCCGAGCGCCGCCCCACCCCAGGCAGACGGCTCAGACGACTGATGAGTTGGGCCAGTGGTTCGAGCATGCAGCGGCCATTCGGTCAAAAATAACGATTGACGCTCAACAGTACTTCGCGGTCATCGTCGTTCATCCATTGCAGACTGACCTGTGCGAGCCAGTTGCTGGGAAACCGCACATCAAACCCCAGCCAGACGCCAAAATCATGCGTCTCGCTGATCGACTGATTTCCATACGAACCGGTGGTCCGCGTATACAAGGGGCCGCCCCAAATCGCATAGCCCGTCGGCTCGTAGCCGCGCCACGTCACTTCGCCGTAACGGTTAAGCCGGTAGGTGAACAGCGCCGCCAGCCGGGTATCCTTCCAACGCAACGTGAGATCCTCTCCCGTATCACCCGCTACCGGATCCGACACAAAATCAGCGGCCACGGAATCGAACCGGAACCTCCGCAGCGGCGGTAAATCCGACTCACTCACACGGTAGGTCGTCAGTACATCCAGCGCCAACGACTCCTGATTGCCGAAAACCGGGGAGGAACGCAGGACATACTCAAACATGGCCAGACCGGCCCCTACCCCCCAAACCAAACCGGCGCTTCCCTTGTCATCTTCGGCATAGCGCCATTCACCGTGACCCCCGTTTTCAACCGGTCCCAAATCGCGGCCCCGACGTTCGGCCTGACCGGCTCCCAGTTCGCCCCAGGTATGAAGGATGGGCAGCGGACGAATACCTATGCGCACCGTAAACTGGCGAATATCCAATGCCAACCGATCCTCCTCGACCTCCAGGCGGCGCCGACCCGCCCGCAGCTGTGCGCCCAGATTCCATCCGGGCGCCCGGTCCAGCTCGATCAACGCCCGGGATGTCGGTTGCATTTCGCCAGCCTGCGCCCACCCCGCCAGTGCCCACCCGCCTATGGCGGCGATAAGCCAACTACGATACACTTGTGCCGTTTTCATGTCTCACCTGTCGTTCAATACTTGACCTTTTGCCACGTTGCCCCGATCATACGGCGTCGGGAAGCGTACGTCCAACCTAATAAATTGCTGGCCGACGCAGCGTGGACGCCAGACTACGGGAATATCATGAAAAAAGTAAATCTTTTCGCCTCCTTTTTGTTGTGGATCATTGGACTCGCGGGCATCGTCTGGCTTGTTGGCTGCACCCATCTGGAGGGCGCTGCACGATCACCGGCGGCGGTCGACCCGGCCATGAGCCAACCGGTGCCGCGGACGGAGGGACCCGACTCCCCGGCCAGCACCTGGCTGGAGGAAGCCGAACAGCTTTATACCCAAGGCGCCTACGCCGAAGCCTTGCAGCTCTGCTTGGAGGTGGCGCGCATCAATCCGGACGCACCCGGTTTGATCCATCTGCGCAACCGGGTGCTCTCCGCCATGCTCGATCAGCGTACCGTCCAAGCGGCGCTGCGCGACGAACTCGATCATCGCCAGGCCGCGGTCGATACCGCTGAGCGCGGCCACATTCCCGAAACATTCGGCTTGCGACGCATGGTGGAGGAAGCCGGACGGGACCGGTTGGTGCCGGACAGCCCCATGGCTGACGCCCTGCAGCAGCGGGTGACGATCCAACTCTCCGGCGCGGCGCTCACCACCGTCATCGAGGCCCTCGCGGAGGATGAGGGCATCAACCTCATCGCCGACCAGGACATCGGTGCCGGACGCACTGTCGATATCAATGTCATTGATGTGCCGCTGCGCGAGGTGCTGGCCTATATCGGCCGCCACTTCCAGATCCAATTCCATACCGGGGAAAACATCATCTGGATCACCTCCACCGATCCCGAACGGGCCCCGCCCATGGAAACACGCGTCTACCGGTTGCGTACCGGCTTGCAGTTCGACGGCTTGTCCTGGGGCGATTTACCGGAAGACCAGCGCCGCCAGCGCGACAGCATCTCCTCCTTGACGCAGATGGCGACGGTATTGCCTTCCCGGATATCCTACATGCAGCAGATCATCGAGCAGTTTGTCCCGTCTGAAAACGGCGCGAGCCTCCACGTTGATTTCAACACCCACACCTTGTTCGCCCGCAACACGCCGGAAAACCTGGCCATAATCGAACAGATCGTGGACGCGCTGGACGTCAACCCGCCGCAAATTCTGATTGAGGCGCGCTTCATCGAGATTAGCCAAGCGGATTTACGTGAAATAGGGATCGACTGGATTCTGGGTTCTCCGCTGACCGTCACCCGCCGGGGGGTACAGGAGGATGGTACCTGGTCGCGGCAACCCCGCACCATCATCGACGAGGGCAGCTCGATCACCTACCAACCCTATCGCAGCGATGCCTCCGGAACGTTCCCGCTCGGTCCCCAGGGGGCATTTGGCTTACTGCGCGACGGCAACCCACCGACAGCCAACCAGGGACTCAATTTGAACTTCCGCGGGGTGTTGACGGAGCCGATGTTCAGCGCGGTGATCCATGCCTTGGAAATTTCGGGGCGGGGCCGCACGCTTTCCGTACCCCGGGTCACGACCATCAACAACAACCCCGCCAAACTACGGGATGGCGATGACTTGATGTTCTACGAGGAATTCGAGGCGCAGGCGTTCCACACGCTCGATCGCGACGACAAGCGCGTAACCGTGACGGCGCTGACCCCAAAAGGCAAACCGGTCGTGGCCGAGCTGGGTTTCACGCTGGTCGCGGTACCCAGCGTCGGCGCGGATAACCGGACCATCAGCTTGCTGCTGACACCGACCATCAGCGAGCTACTTGAATTCATATCCTACCAGGAGGACCCTTCCGGTCCGGATGAACGCGTGGACCGCATTCGTCAAATCGTGGTCAAATTGCCGCGGATTTC
>SLLF01000065.1 GCA_007134175.1 Kiritimatiellia bacterium
CTCAACATTCGGCGCGTATTCGAGTCGGGCCGACCGTACCGCCGCCTCGCGCGCCGCGACGTTGTGCTCAAGCGATCTGAGCCGGGTGTAATAGCGGAGCGCATCCGCCTGCAATTCGTCCCAGGTGTCTGGCAGGGCCGGCTTTGCGGCTGGCTCGGCCACCTGCCGGGCGGTATCCACCGGCGCGCTCAACAACCGGTTGATGCGGGCCTCGGCCACTGCGCGTTCCTGTTCGATCGTGAGCAGATCCGTCTCCAACCGATCACGCTCGACCTGGGCCCGCAGGAAATCAGCCTGCAGCCCATGCCCCGCTTCGTAACGTGCGCGCGCGATCTTCTCGAACTGGGTCAGCAGTTCCCAATTCTCCCGGCTGATTTCCACCGCGCACTGCGCCGCCCACAACTGCCAGTACGCCGCCACCACGCGCGCACGGACCGCGCGCATGGTTTCCAGATAGCGAAAGCCCGTCGCTTCCGCCATCCCCTCCGCCGTCGCGATGCGGGCGCTCCGTTTACCGAACCACGGTAACTGCTGCGCCACCATGACTTCGGTGGTATCGACATCGTCAAAGCGGGTTTGCCCCATGCGCATGAATGCCACGCCGACCATCGGGTCCATGAAAGAGCGCGCCTGCGGCGCACGCTGCTGCGCCGCCTCCCAGGCCCGACGCGCCGCCACAACCTCGCGATTCTGATCGAGGGCGGAGTTAATCCACTGGTCCAGCACGTCATTGGCCGAGACCAGCCACGGACTCATTATAAACAGGGCCATCGCCAGGACAAAATGAGTGCTACGAGAAGTGTGCGCGCCCGAACCCTTCGGTACCCTGACCAGATGGCCCCGCTTTGTGGTCATCCCGAGCGAATCCCGCTCTGGCGGGAGAAGTCGAGGGATCTCCGCCCGATCAAGAAGGTCAGCAATGCCTCGGCTACGCTCGGCATGACCGTTTCCTTTTCTATATCCGCTTCTTCCCCCAAATGTGAACCGATGAATCATCAAAGCACCCCCCTCACCACATCAAATGATCAATTCCGTAAATCAGCGATCCGCCCAAATACCCGGTCACGCCTATCAAGGCGGCACCGACGAACAACAAGAACAAGTAGATGCGCCTCGCACCGGTGTGGTCTGACCGTCGGCTGCGTTCGCACGCATAAAGGATCGCCACCGCCCACAGCGCCACCACAGTCCCCAGCCAGCGGTGCGCCGTCATTATCCAGTCGCCATCCGTAAGCTGAAAGCCGCCGAAGAACCAGCCCAAGAGCGCCGCAATGACCGCGCTGACGGATCCTACCCATACGCAAAAGCGCGCACAGTCGGCCAACAGCGGCCGGTCGCGGCGCAGCCGGACCAGTTCCGTGCCTGCCGCTACGATCAGAAATGCGATGGGAAAGTGCACGGCCACCGGATGAAACCGGCCCAGCCAGTTCAGGAACGGTTGTTCCACGCCGTGGTCATGATCGTGATGGTCGTGCACGGCGTGGGGCGCATGGGGCTCGTGGGCTTCCTCATGATCGTGATCCTGCGGTTCAGCCTCCGTCCGTGCCTGCGCCAGGGCCAGCACTGCGGGGAACCCTTCCGGGTTGCGCTCGAACCGGCCGCGGCAACGCGCGCAGCAGAAGTAGATGCGCGCACCCTCGTAGTCCGCGTAATGCTGTGGTTCCGCCCGCTCGTCCGGCATGATGGGGCACCACTCGTTCATGCCGACGGGGGCGTCTGCACGCGCCCCCGTCCACATGAGCAGGCCCATCAAGACTAAAGCGATCCGGTTGACCCGTTTCATGGGACTGTGCAGCGCATTCCCTTGAACCAGTGTGTTTCGCATTTACCCGCCGCCATCTGTTCCGTGTGGGGGCATTCGCGTACGGGCCACTTCTGAACACCCCGATTGCGCGACGTGCGGTTGACCCGGTACCCAACCACTACCCGGCAATCAAACTGTGTTCGGTCTGTTACTGCTTCCGGCTCCGCTATTTCAATATCCACCCGCCCTCTACCGTCAGCGGCCACCACCTCGTGATCGGACGCGCGCGGTGGAGTCCACCCGTCTCGGCGCGCATCGGCCGCCTGTAATCCGAGTGCAAACACCACTGCTATTCCGCCTACCCATTTAATCGAATTCATTATTGTCGCCTTTCTATTTGTGGATAATCCAGTGCATTGCAATCGCCTCAATGCCCCGGGCAGCACGCGGCAGCCGGTGGCTTATGGTGGTCATGCCCACGTTGTTTCCACGCCACTGGGGGATTGTTGTGGGATTTTGCCTTGGCCTGTTCCGCCGCCGCGTGGTCAATCTTCTCCAAGTAACGATCAGGGTTACGGTTGAACCCGTTCTCGCAACCGGCGCAGCAGAGCCGGACCAGTCGGTCGCCGTGCACGATATCCACCGGTCCGCCCATCGCGTCCAGCGCTTGGCCGGAAACCACGCACGTGTCCAGCGGATAGGACGCCTTTTGGTGTTTGACCACCAACTTATCGTACTTCTCCAAGTAATTTTCGGGGTCCCCTTCCAGCCGATTCACGCAGCCCGCGCAGCACAAGAACACCTTGCGGCCTTCAAGTTCATGCGCATACGGTTCCCCCATGGATCCTAACTTCTGCCCGGATACCACGCAGGTGGCCACCGGATATGTGGTTTCCTTCGCCTCTGCCTTATCGGTATGACCGGCCTGTTTGGCATCGGCCAAGGCGACGCCGGTAAGGGCCGTACAGATGGCTAAGCCGCTTATAATTTTCCGATAGTTTTTCATGTTTTATCCTTCCTGTGGTTGTTTGGTTTGTTCGCTGACGGGTTCCTACATCCCGCCGTGATGAAGGTTATGCGGACAGGGCGCGCTGAAACAGTCGCGTACTATCTCCTCGTAAACCGCCTGCTTCCCGGCAGGCAAGGTGGCGTGGACTTGCCGGATATGCTCCAGCATGGCTGCGTCGGTCTGCCGCTGTTTATCCGCCATCCGTTGCAACAGTCGTTGTTCGACGTCGGGTTGCCAGTCCGTGGTCCATAACAGCGCAGCCAGTTCCGCGCGGGCCTGACAGTGCACGTCGCAATAGGCGCTCAAACGTTCGTTGAACCCGTACGCCAACTGCTCCAACGCGCGCACGGTATCGGCCGACAGCGATAACTCCCGTTGCAGCCAGGCGGCATCCTGCAAATGGCCAGTTTCGTGGTGCCGGTGCGGGTGACCGGCCACTCGGTAGCCCCAGCCAAAAGAGATGGCCGCGATGACGATACCGACCATCATAATGACCAAACTATTCTTCATTTAGCGTCCTTCCCGTAGCTGGCCGGCGTACTGGCCCGACAGCGAAGCGGTGCGCAACACGTGCCAATCGGTTGAATCCACTCCTGATGGCATCCGCCACCCGGACACTGCCAGTCCCAGCGCGGCCCCCAAAAGCAACGTGCAGACCATGGCATAGGCGGGTTGCCACGCCTGCCAATCCTGCCAGACGTTCCATGCCCGCCGCCACCACACAACCGGTGCTTCGCTTGCACGAATCCGCCGCCAAACATGCTGCTCAAAGCCCGGCGACGGCTCGATAGCCGGCCACTGGGCTAGTGTGTGATCAACCGTCTGGCGGTCCGCACTGTATAATTTTCTATCTGTATGCATCTCGTTATCCGTTGGCAGCATTTCCATCCGCTCATTGAATGGTACGTCGAAAAACCGCCGACCCCGCAAAAATTTTGAACCGGGTTGATTAATGCAGACTCGTATGCTATTTCTGTGCATATGAGAACGACCCTTAACATTAAAGAGGAGCACCTGGCCAAGGCCTCGGCCTTGACCGGCGTGAAGGAGAAAACCGCCTTGGTTCATATGGGGCTGGAGGCCTTGATTTCACGAGCCAGTGCCACGCGGCTTGCCAAGCTCGGGAAAACGGAGCCGGGACTGAATGCCATTCCACGCCGCAGGTCGTAAATGGTTCTAGTGGACACATCCGTATGGGTTGACCATCTGCGCAATGGGAATCACGACTTGCAGGACCGGCTACTGAACGACCAAGTCGCCTGCCATCCGCTGGTTATCGGCGAATTGGCCTGCGGGAATCTCCAGCGTAGAGATGAGTTGCTCTCCCTGCTCCGTGCCCTGCCAGTCGTTGATCGTGTGTCGGACGAGGAAATCCTCTTTTTCATCGAACGGCACCGCCTATATGGGCAAGGCCTTGGTTTGGTGGACATGCATCTGCTTGCTTCGTGTGCTATTTCCCATACCGCGCTCTGGACGCTAGATAACCGATTGTATCGAACCGCCCAGAAGTTGGGACGGCTTCCAGACGGATAGATGAACCAGCATTAGTAGCCGTTAGCATGGAGACGACTCCCCCAGACGAAACCCTAGTGGTCGCCCTGCAAGACGGGGATGACACCGCCTTTGACATATTACTGGCGCGCTACAAACGGCCGGTCATCAACTTTATCTACCGCATGCTCAACGATGCAGCCGCCGCTGAAGACGTGGCCCAGGAAGTGTTTGTCAAGGTCTACCGCCATATCCACCGGTTCAACCCGGGGAAAGGCACAAAATTTTCCACCTGGCTGTTTCAGATCGCGCGCAACCAGACGCTGGACGCTATCCGCTACCGATCCCGACGGCCTTTGGAATTCCGGGATCTGTCCGAGAACGAGGCGGCCGACCTCGCGGCAACACCATCAACAGCCGCTGCTCGCCTACTCCAAGAAGAACAAGTCGCCACCGTAGCCCGCGCCATTCAGAAACTACCCGCAAAGCAGCGGACCGCCATTGTGCTAACGGTTTACCAGGAAATGTCCCAGGTCGAGATTAGTGCTGTCATGGGCTGTTCCGTGCGCGCGGTCGAATCCCATCTGGCCCGTGCGCGCAAAACATTGCGCCGCCGCTTACCCTAGCCCGCATTTCTCAGGCGAGTATCGCCAAGACCTCTTGCGCTGTAAGAGATTGGTGGAGTAATTACTTGGGAGGAGCGTGCGTGGAGGCTGTTACGGAATCTGGAAGGACTTGGTCATGTCTAAGCCTGCCCTGAGCGAAGCCGAAGGGAGACCTCTCAGAATCGCGCCAGCCTCCGTCGCGTTGGGAACGGACTCAAAAGCGACGCGTCCTGGCGGAGAACGAGATTTTTCGACTCCGCTTCCGCCTTCGCCGAAGACGGGCTACGGCGCGACAGGCCGCTCCGCTCAAAATGACAGCAGGCGAGGGTGCGGCTTATCACGGTGTACATAGTGCGGCCGGGTGTTCGCCAGCGCTCTCATCGCAAACATCCCCGCATCAAGCACTCTGTGGTCGAATAATCCGAACCTTCTTGTCCTTCACTCAAGAACATTGGCGTTTTCGCAACCAACCTAAGGGATTGAGATTCACCAACCTCTTTCCAGCCTCTATTCACGCACCTTTACAACAGCGAAATCGGCGCTGTCGCACCCTACAAGGCAGACGCATCTAAATCTCAAGCTTTTGGACCTAACAAAGCGTTTGCCTGTGTTTCCCCCGGTCATTTCGAGCGGAGTCCCGCGCCTGCGGGACGAAGTCGAGATAGAAATCTCAGGGTGGCCGGTAAAGCGTGAGATGACTTCGCTCGACATGACTAGGGATTAATGGATACGGGCCATAGCATAATTTAGATGCGTCTGCCCTATCGCACCCTAGCTGACCGGTTGCGTACTGAGCCCAAAACTTGTATGGTCGTGCCGCAATGACCACCTCAACGGAAACGCCCAACCTGCATCTGCTCTACGGCGACGACGAATATCGCGTCAGCGAGAAGGCCTGGTCGCTGGTCAACAAATGGTGTCCGCCCGAGGAGCAGACGCTGGGGCTGGAGATGATCGACGCGCGCGCCCTGACGGAGAGCGACGCGGTCGCCTTTCTGATGGATGCCCTCGAGGCCGTTCAAACGACCAGCCTGCTGGGCGGGCGCAAGGTGGTCTGGTTGCGCGACGTCAATTTCTGGACCCCGAACTTCACGTTTCGTGGCCAGGGCAACGAGGAAGATGCCACGGCGGGCACCAAGAGCCGCACCCACCGCTCGCGTTTATCGTTTAAGGAAGCGGAGACCGCGTTCTACCAGGCACTAAAGGCGGGCTGGCCGGCGGAACACGTGCTGGTCATCAGCGTACCGAACCTGGACGGGCGATTGGCCCTGTTGAAGCATTGCAAAGCGGCCGGTCAGTGCTGGCTGTTCAAGCAACCGACGGAGAAGCCCACCGCCACGACCGGCAGCTTGACGGAAAGCACGCTGGCCCTGTGGCAGGAACTGGGATTGCAGCCCGCCCGCCGCGATGTATTGCAGGATTTCATCGAGCGCGTGGGGCCCAACACCCGTGCGCTTAGGCAGGAGAGCCTGAAACTGGACGCTTACCTTGGAAACGCGCAGCGCCAGGTGACCAAGGCGGACGTGCTGCAAGTGGTGTGCGGCTCGCCCGA
>SLLF01000306.1 GCA_007134175.1 Kiritimatiellia bacterium
AATTCGAAGAGCCTCCCAACAGCATTGAAGAATTCGTCGGTTTGGGTCGTTTCCACATTCAACACCAGTGGTCCCCAGTTGGAAGCTTCCACCAACACGCCGGGTAATAGTGCCTCGTCACCCACCAGAATAATACGCACCGGGTTGCGCAGCAGGAAATTCCCGGAGGCATAGTCCTCCAGCGCAATGGGAATCCACTCCTGCCCCGTCCAGCCATGCAGCACCAATTCTCCGGTATGGCGACTGGTCCGGTAGGTCACCAGGGCCACGGAACGTAGCTGATCCAATTCAAAACCGGCGTGAACCAAGTTCACCCGCTGGGGGATAACCAGCAATGACAAATCATGCGGTTCCGGTGCCCGGGCCGATACCGCCGCCGTCCAGCTGGCTATCAACAGGAAACCAATCCACAACTTACCCGTGGTATGCATAGCGCCATCCTTTCTACTGATACGACCATAGCCTAGCATGGCCGCATCTGCGCTGCAAGTGCGTTACGCCCCAGCAACCAGGCACGGGTGTGTAATGAATTGATAATATTTGTTGAAAGGTAACATCAAAGATGCGATCATAATTTCTGGCATTAGGTCGTGTTGGTATTCGCCCTAATTTAAAGACAGGAGCAGTTGGAGATTCTTATGAGTTCAGATTTTACGTTCAAGCCCGCACAGTTTTGCCCGGTCAAGGATCGCGAACTACTGGCCCGATTGGCCCGCATGACCGTCGAGGAAATCGAACAGCACCCGAACCCCGAGGTGCGCATCCGCGTAGTACCGGAACCGGGCTCGATCGCGTTGGCAGAAAAATTCCTCTTGATCAAGGAGGCGGCCGAGGGGGGGCGGCGTTTCTCCACGATCTTCGGCAATCCCAATCCCCGTCCGCACATGGCCCTGGCGGAATTGATCAACCGGCACCAGGTAAGTTGCCGTCACTGCGTCTTTGTCACGATGGATGAGTGGGCCGACGATGAAGGGCGGATCGCGCCGGAAACCTACCGGTCGGGCTTCACCTATTCGTTTATGAAATACTTCATTCAGCGCATTGACCCTGCATTGCGCCCCTTGCCGGAGAACATCCTGGTGCCCACCGACGAGAACATCGGCCACTTTTCCGACTTGATTGACGAGAAAACCGATGGCGGTATCGACTATTTCACCTCCGGCCCCGGCTGGGCGGGACACATTGCGTTTATCGATCCAACGGACGATTATACGCAAGTGGACTCCATGGAGGCCTACCTGCAGCAGCCGGCCAAGGTGGTGACGCTGCATCCGTTGACCATTGCGCAAAATTCATTGCACGGGGTGTTCGGCTGCTCGGGCAATGTCGGCAACGTGCCACCGAAGGCCGCCACGATCGGGCCGCGCGATGTGCTGCACGCCAAGCAGCGCATAGATGTGCACAGCCTGACTACCATGGGGACTTTTTCCTCCTGGCAGCGCATGACCTCGCGGCTGATTACGCATGGCCCCGTTACGCCGATGGTGCCGGGATCGATCTATCAAATCCTGCCTTGCACAATTCTGATCGACCCTGTGATCGCGGAGCCTATCGAATGCATGGAACTGAGGGGCTATTGACCCAATCGGATTGCCTTGCTGTTAGGGGCAAAGGCATGCTGGAGCGGGAGACCGGGATCGAACCGGCGACGTTCAGCTTGGGAAGCTGACATTCTACCACTGAATTACTCCCGCCCTTTGCAATGGCAGATACGTAGCACAACTCATGGATTAAATAAAGGGAAATATTCCATATGGGGATAGGGCGTTTCCCCCGCGCCTGTCGGTGCCCGTCCGAACGGGCGATAGCGACCGGGCCGTGGCCCCGCCTTTACTCGAATTCGAGCACGAGAATCAAGCTGCCCTCGTCATGCGGGGGTCCGCCCAGAATGGCGGGTACGCCGCGGCGCTGCGTGATGGACGTGGCCAGCAGACGTTCCCGTTTTTCGAACCATTCGATATGCGCCCGAATCCGGCCGTCACGCCTTTCAGCTTGTATCTGAACGACATGACCCGTTACCAGCTGCAATCTTGTGGAGGTCGGCAGGGTCATTAAAGTACGTTGCTGCTGCAAGAAGCCGTAATGCTCGAAACCGAAGATACGACGCAAACGGAATTCCACCCGGTCCAGCCTGGTATCCAAGGCCGCAGGCCGGTCCGATGCATGGATCAACAGCATGTCCAGCGTCACCGTTGATTGGGCCGTCAAGGGACTCGCGCCAACCTCAAAGTAGAGCAGTGCGCTTAAGAACAGGATCGCGCCACAGGAATATTGTCTAGCCAGCATGCGGATCAGCCTCCCCGCGTTCGTCGTCAAATGAGACCCATATGACCGTCAATCCTGTATCGGCATCCGTGTAGACAACCGGCATGGCCCCGGCCACGTCAGATTCCACCCATTCCACTTCGGTCTGATCCTCGGCGGCAATGGCGACCGATGGCAGGATCGGGCCGCGCGCCTGCCACCACGCCACCATGGCCAAAAAGGCGGCGGCGGCAAAAGCGGCGCTCCAAGCCAGCCGGGCCGAGCCGGGCCGCCACCACCCCCATGGCGTGGCGGGCGACGCGGGCAACTGCGCCCGGATAACGGCCCAGGCGCGTTCCGGCGTATCGGGCGACGGGGAGTTCGACACCGTCGTGCGCAAACAAATGGCCGCCTGTCGCCATTGGTGCATCAGCCCCTGTTCTTCCGGATGCGCTTCCAGCCAGCGGTTCAGCTTCTGTTTCCGCCGGGACGAAAGCTCCCCGTCCATGGCCCGGCTCATCCATTGCCTGGCTTTATCCGCGTTCATCTCCAATCCTTCATGTATTCCTGTATTTTCCGCCGCGCATAATACAGCCGCGACATCACTGTCCCCCGCCGGCAGCGCATCACCTTGGCAATCTCGTCATACGAAAGCCCTTCGACTTCTCGCAACACCAGCGCCGCCCGATGCTCCGCCGACAAGGTGCCCAATGCTGCATCGAAAGACGCCCACACTTCCTCGGTAACTGCCGCTGCGTCCGGCCGCGCTACGGCATTATCCGTCAAGTGCCCGGCCGCATCCTGCGGCCACTGACTTTCGTCCGGCCAATCCACCTCCCGTTGCCGGTTGCGCTTCCGGATGAAGTCCAATCCCGCAAAGGTCGCGACACGATAGACCCACGTGTAAAAGTCCGCGTCCCCCTTAAATGTATGCAATTTCCGCCACACCTTGATCCATACCTGTTGCGCCAGATCCGCGGCATCTTCCGGGCGGCGCACCATGCCGAGCAGCAGCCCGTACACCCGCTGGTAATAGGTCTTCACCAGTTCCCCATACGCCGCTTCATCTCCGGTTTGTGCCGCCAGCACCCACCGCCGGACCACGGCCGCATCAATCGATTCGACCGTTGTGTTGGACGTTTCAGTTCGCATTTCTATTCAGATTGATCATTGATCTCGTTTGGACCACTGCGTAATATCCGCCAGTCGTTCGCTGCATGCAGGTTCGAACTGGTCCCATTGGAAGCGCCAGCGCCAATTACCCCTTCCCCGGCCCGGCACGTTCATGCGGGCCGAGGAGTCAAGTCCGAGCACATCCTGCAAGGGGTAAATGGCGGTATTGGCCGGGGAGTTGGCGGCTACCGCGATCAGGTCCCAATGAATTTCCCGGCCATCGGTCCGCACGTAATCCAGAACCGCCCGGCGCTCCGCTTCGATCTCCGCCTGGGTACGGGTACTGGACGTGCCGGCCCGGCCCCAGCACCAGCCACACGTGGTATCGTTGTCATGCGTACCGGTGTACACCACGCAATTGGCGGGTATGTCGTCGGGTCGGAACCGCGTGGTTCCGTCAGCGCGACTAAAAGCAAACTGCAAAATCCGCATACCGGGAAAATGATACTTATCGCGCAGGGCGTCAACCGCCGCCGTGATCACGCCTAGATCCTCGGCAATAATCGGCAGCGGGCCCAGCGCGTTGATCAGCGCGTCGAACAGATCCTCGCCGGGCCCTGCGACCCAGCGACCGTTCAGGGCGGTTGTTTCGTGAGCCGGCACTTCCCAATACGCTTCAAAACCGCGGAAATGGTCGATGCGCACCACATCCACGACCTCAAAGATACGGGCTAGTCGCTGGATCCACCACCGGTACCCGGCGTGTTGATGAATGTCCCAGCGGTAGAGCGGATTGCCCCAGCGCTGTCCCGTGGCGCTGAAATAGTCGGGCGGCACACCGGCGATAACGAGGGGATGCCCCTTGCCGTCCAGAAAGAAAAGGTCGGGATGCGCCCATACATCCGCGCTGTCGTGCGCTACAAAGATGGGGATATCGCCAATCACGCGTACCGAGCGATGGTGTGCGTAGGTGCGCAAGCGGGACCATTGGCGATCGAAGAGAAACTGGAGAATCTTGACGTTGCGAATGGTCGTGCGATAGCGTCGGGCCGCCTCGCGCAGCGCCGTGGGCTGGCGCAGGGCGAGAGGCGGCGGCCAGACCGTCCACGGTTGCATCTGATGTGCGGCTTTGATGGCAACGTACAAGGCAAAATCATCGAGCCAATGGGATTGGCTGGCGCAATACTGCTCCCAAGCTGCTTTCATTTCCGGGGAGGCCCTACGGCCAAAGGTACGGCACACTGTGGCGTAGAGAGCGTGCCGCGCTTCTATCACCGGACCGAAATCGACGGTCGAGCGCGGCAGATCAGGGAACGACGTCAGGCGTGCAGGGTCCAACAGCCCGTCCGCTACCAGCTCCTCCAAGCTGATCCACAGCGGATTACCGGCAAAGGTAGAGGCCGCCTGATAGGGAGAGTCCCCATAGCCCGTGGGGCCGTGGGGCAGGATTTGCCACAGGCGCTGCCCCATGGCGGACAGCGCATCAATCCAACGCCGCGCGTCCGGCCCCATTTCGCCCACACCGTAGTCGCCCGGTAGGCAGGTCGGGTGCAGCAGTATCCCACTTTCCCGCTCAAGATTCATTGCTGTCTCCACGCCACTTAAAAGCGCTGTCCGAATTCAAAGGCGATCCAGCCGAAATTGAAGTCCCGCCCGGCATCGGTCCAATGGCGCCGGTAGGTCGCTTCCACAAACCGGTCGCGTCGTGGCCCGTACCATACCCGCAGGCCCCCTTCCGCATGCGCCTGCCAGTAGGAGCGGTCGGCTTCACGCCATCCCGGCGGTTCCGGTCGCGGTTCCGAGCGTCGCGACGTCAACCCGTTGTAACTGCCGCCGCCCCCCACGAAAGGGGCCACGACAAAGGGAGGCATGATGCGCAACGACATGCCGACACTGTAGTAATTGCCGTCCTGCAGCCGGTTCGCCAGCCAATGACCAAACAACTCGCCGAAGACCGGGGTGCCCTTCAGCCAGACACCGGATTCAAATCCGCCGCCGTACACGTCGCCCGCCGGGTCACGAAAGCCCACAATGCTGATCCCCGCGTCCTCCTCGTAGTCGGTTACGTCATAGGCAGCCGCGCCCCATGCGCCCAGCGTCCACCACAAAACGACCCACCGAATTTTCTTTACCATCAGATTCGCACCTCGCATCGTCATCTCGTATACCGTTTTCTGCTTTCCAGATAAAGCGCTAACAGTAGCTATAAGGAGCAAAATCGGCTCGGGCATGCATTCGTGGCGCCGGTTGAGGGCTGAAGTGACAGGGCCTAGTCATTGGACCGCATCCTTAGCCGCAACAGGTGGATGCAGATAGATGGGACTGCACGGTCTTGGTGCGGTACCAGCAATTTCCTCCATCCATGCCAAGCGTGCCACCCACTCGGCGTTGGGCATGCAAGGGTGCTCAATCCATCGCAAGTTGGTGTCAGACTGTGCGGCTATTCGCAAAGAGTGGAGTCGTTCCCAATCCGGCGATCCCACCCACGTTTTGGCAGGTATGGTAGCTAGCCATTCTTTCTGCGTGGTCAGCGTCCATGAGCCTTGTGCAACCGCCCGTCCCGCCTGATTGTCATAGTGGCGCCACCAAATGCGCTCGCGGCGGGCATCGCCGATTATAGCTAGATGCGCGGCATCGGGATGTGTTGCGGCCAACTCCGCCGCCAAGGCGTCGCCGCTGCTTACAGCCCGAATGGGGGTTTTCCCCGGCAGGGCCAAGTGGCGTGCCACGGTGACCGCCGTACGCAGTCCGGAATATCGACCCGGGCCGCAACCAACGGCATAACAATCGATTTGGTCCCAGTCCCATCCGGTCAGCCGGCGGGCCTCCTCGACTGCCGTCAACAGTTGTCCAGCGTGGGCCACTGCGGCAGAAACCGACTGTTGCGCTATCGGCTTTCCGGCCGTGCACAGTGCCACTCCGCCCCGCTCAGCGGACCATTCAAGCGCCAAGATATTCACGTGACCTTATCCCGTGGCTCATTCCAGCTAATGACGCGTTCTTCCGGATGCGCACCGTAGTTCAACCG
>SLLF01000050.1 GCA_007134175.1 Kiritimatiellia bacterium
CTCCGGATTCTCCACAACTTTGGCCGAGAACCGCCGGGGACAAAGCCCGGGCCCACAACGACGGACGGTGCAGGCCAGCCCTCCTTGTATCGCCGCAGTTTCAGCGAAGGTGCATGCGACCGGAAAATTCACCCGATGTTGTCGGTTCCCCAGGTTTGTCAAGGTGGGGTAACCCGTCACAGCAGCGCTTGACGCGCGGGCCGCGAGGCACTAGATTCGCGTCCCAGTCTCGGGGGATTTGACGAAAGCTCGGCCCATGAAAAGAATTAAGATCAAACGCTCCAGCGTGGTGCTGTGGGTCCTCATTTCACTGCTGCTCGTTATGGTGGTGGTTTCGGTGTCACTGCGCCGCGAGGAAGTGGTACCTGACGAGTTGGACGTGCGCCCCACGCCGGTGGAAATCCGCGTGGTGGAGCGCGAAGCGGTGACGGATCGCGTCCGGTTGCCGGGCCGCATTGAACCGGATATCCGTTCCCGACTCGCCGTCGACAAGGGCGGCCGGGTTACGGCGGTCTTCGCGGACAAGGGCGACAAAGTGGAGCGCGACCAGGTCCTGCTGCAACTGGACGACCGCACCTGGCGCGCCCTGGAACGACAAGCCGAGGTGGAATACCGCGCGGCCCAGCGCGCGTGGCGGCGCTGGCAGGAACTGGCCGCGGTTGACTTGGTATCCACCGGGGAATTCGACCGGGTACAGACGCGCTATGAACGAGCGGAAGCGCAATGGGACGATGCCCGCATCCATGTTGAACAGTGCGTGGTGCGCAGCCCCGGTGATGGCTGGATCAATAGCCGCTGGCTGGAGGTGGGGGAATACGCACCGGAAGGGGCCGCAGCTTTTGAGTGGGTCGTGCTCGATCCGGTTCGGGTCACACTCGATGTACCGGAACGCGACATCCAAGCCGTAGAACGCGGGGGGGAGCTTGCATTCGAAGTAACCGCAGTGGGGCCTCAACGCTTCACCGGTACCGTGCAACGCGTCGCCGTCGCCGCCGCACCCGGCAACAACAGTTTCCGGGTGGAAGCCCAAGCCGCCAATCCCGGCTACACCTTGCGACCGGGCATGATCGCAACCATCTTCTTTGAGCGCGCGCGGCGCGAGAATGCCGTGGTGGTCCCCCTGTCCGCTGTCATCCCGCGCAAAGGCGAGCATTTCGTCTTTGTGGCGGACAATGAACGGGCCCTGCGACGCTTGGTGAGGATTGACCGCATCCTCGGTGCAGAGGCCATTCTGGCCGCTGGACTGGAACCGGGCGAGGAGCTGATCATTGAAGGCCACCGGGAGCTGCTGGACGGCGAACGGATCGAACGCGTCAACGCGGATGCCGGTTCATGATCATTTCGGATTATGCCATCAAATTCCGCACGGCGGTGATGGTGCTCATCGTCGTCCTGGTCGTGGCCGGGGTCGTCAGCTACCGGGTGCTGCCGCGCGAAGGCGCACCGGACATTACCATCCCGTTCGTGTTTGTCACCGTGATCTACGAGGGCACCGCCCCGGAGGACATGGAAAACCTGGTGGTGCGCCCGCTGGAGCGGCAACTGATCGATGCCGATAATTTGTCGTCGTTACAATCACGCACCCTGGAAGGGGTGGCGACGATCAGCCTGGAGTTCATTTCCGGTTCCGACATCGACATGGCGCGCCAGCACGTGAAGGATAAGATCGACCTGGCCCGGCCGGATCTGCCGTCGGATTTGGACGAGCCGGTGGTACAGGCGTTCAATTTCAGTACCGACTACCCGATCTTCATCTTCGCGCTATCGGGCGGCGAACTGGATCGTCTGAAATATATCGCCGAGGATTTGCAGGAACAGATCGAACTCGTTCCCGGTGTGCGGCAAGCCGGCATCGCCGGTACCCGCGAACGCGAAATTCGCGTGGAAGTGGACCTCAACCGCCTGATCGCCTACGACGTGCCCATGGGACACCTCATTCAACGCATTGCCGACGAAAATATCAACATCTCCGCCGGCCACCTCGAGGTGGCCGGCAACCGCTTTCAAGTGCGTGTGCCGGGCGAGTACACGCTGGCGACCGACCTGCGGGACATCCTCATCGCCCAACGCGACGGTGCACCCGTCTTCCTGCGGGACCTGGCCGAGGTGAGCGACACCTACAAGGATCTTTCCTCCATCTCGCGCCTCAACGGCGCCCCCTCCATTTCGCTGGAAATCCGCAAGCGCAACCGCGAGAACAGTGTGGTGTTGATCAATGAAGTCAAGCGCATCATCCACGATTTCGGCATCCCGTCGGATGTGGCGGTGACCTATGTGATGGACCAGTCGGAATACATCGACATGATGATTTCCGAGTTGGAGAACAACATCGTTACCGGCTTCCTCCTGGTGGTCTGTGTCATCTTCCTCTTCATGGGATTGCGCAACAGTTTGTTTGTGGCTGTCGCCATCCCGCTCTCCATGTTGATTGCGTTCACCATCATGAACCTGCGTGGCGCGACGCTGAACATGATCGTGCTGTTCAGCCTGGTGCTGGCCCTGGGCATGCTGGTCGATAACGCCATCGTCATTGTGGAAAACATCTATCGGCTGCGCACCACCGGCCTGTCGCGGCGCGACGCCGCGCGCCAGGGGGCCTCGGAAGTGGCCTGGCCGGTGATCACCTCGACCGTCACCACCTGCATGGCCTTCGCCCCGTTACTGTTTTGGCCGGACATCATGGGGCAGTTCATGTCCTTTCTACCCCTCACCCTGATCACTACGCTGGGTGCCTCGCTGTTCGTGGCCCTGGTCATCAACCCCGCGCTCTGCTCCATCTTCATCGCCAAACGCCGTGGCAAACCCGAGAAGCTGGACGCACACGGCGTCAAGGATTCGGCTTTTGTGCGCGCCTACGAAAGTTTGTTGCGCGGGGCGGTGCATCACCGCTTGGCCGTGCTCTTCATGGCCCTGCTGTTTCTCTTCGCCAGTGTGGAGTTCTACATGCACCTGGGCCGCGGCGTGGAACTCTTTCCCGAAGTGGATCCCCGTAACGCCACCATCA
The DNA here is from genome assembly GCA_007134175.1 of Kiritimatiellia bacterium. GTDB lineage: Bacteria > Verrucomicrobiota > Kiritimatiellia > SLAD01 > SLAD01 > SLLF01. The sequence goes on from SLLF01000050.1 coordinate 3,005, forward strand.
ACGTCGAGTTCCCGCAAGGGACCGCCATCGAACGTACCGACGACATTATCCGCCGGATCGAGGCGTTGCTGCCTGAATACGCAGACATCGAGTTTTTCCTGGCCACCGTCGGCCAGACTGATGTAACCGGCTTCACCTTCGGCCCGGAATCCACCAATGTCGGCCAGGTCTTCATCGAATTTGTCCCCTACAACGAACGCCAGCGCTCCTCCATGGATCTGATCAGTGAGATCCGGCAACGCTTACCCGTTGTGCCCGGGGCCCTGATCACCATTGAGCGCCAAGAGGAAGGTCCGCCCACCGGCGAACCGGTTGCGATTGAAGTGTATGGCGATGACTTTGACGAGCTGGCCGCCCTGGCCGCACGGATTATGCGGGCCATCGAATCGGTACCCGGCCTGGTGGACCTGCAAAGCGACTTTGAGGAGGCCCTGCCGGAGCTGCAGTTCGAGGTGGCCCGCCACCGGGCGGCGCTGCTGGGCTTGGATACGCGCACCGTCGGCATGTTCCTACGCACCGCTGTTTTCGGCACGGAGGCCAGCCGCTTTCGACCGGCTGAAGACGAGTTCGACATTACCTTGCGCTTACCGCTGCAGGATCGCGACACGGTCGAATTGCTTGACCGTATCTTCATCCCCGTGCCGGGGGGAGATACCGTCCCATTGAGTTCGCTGGGGACCGTACGCTATGCCGCCGGCCGCGGCGCTATCACGCGCAAGGACCAGCGTCGCATGATCACCATAACCGGCAACAACCACCAGCGCGGCGTGAACGAGATCATCCAGGAAATCGGTGAAATCATCGACCGCATTCCCATGGAGCGCGGTTACAGCGTCGCCTACACCGGGGACACGGAGGAAATGGAAAAATCAGGACGCTTCCTGGCACAAGCCTTTTTGATCGCTATCGGGCTCATCCTGATCATCCTGGTCATTCAGTTCAACTCCGTCTTCATGCCGCTGATCATCGGCGTATCGGTCTTGTTGTCCCTGATCGGTGTGATGTGGGGCTTGATCCTGACCGGGACCCCGTTCGGTGTCATCATGACCGGCATGGGCGTGGTCAGCCTGGCCGGCATCGTGGTCAACAACTCCATCGTACTAATGGACTGCATCCGGCAACGGCAAGCCGACGGCCTGCCCTCCGAAGAAGCGGTCATCGTGGCCGGCAAAATGCGTTTGCGGCCGGTATTGTTGACCGCCATCACCACCATTCTCGGATTGTTACCCATGGCTATTGGGCTGGGCATCGATATCCATCACTGGCCGCCACGCATTGCGTTCGGCGCTGAAACCAGCGCTTGGTGGGCCCCCATGGCGGTGGCGGTTATCTTTGGACTGGCCATGGCCACGCTGTTGACGCTGGTCCTGGTGCCCGTCATGTTCAGTCTGTTCGACACCCTTTCGCAACGCCTTAAGCGACGTTTTCCTGCCGGCCAAGCCGATGACTAAACGGTTGATTGAAGGATGAAGACCCGCATCACCCGCTCCCCCCGCGTAGCCGCCATGGTATTGCGTGACGGGGGACTGGTGGCCTTCCCCACCGAAACCGTCTATGGGTTGGGTGCGGATGCTCGCAATAAGCACGCGATCACCGCCATATTCAAGGCTAAGGGGCGACCGCCCGACAATCCGTTGATTGTTCATCTGGCGGATCCAGCGCTCTTATCCCAGGTGGCTATGCGCGTGCCGAAGTCGGCGCAGCGGCTGCTGGCACGTTTCGCGCCGGGCCCGCTGACCGTCATAGTGCCGCGCCATCCTGATGTGCCACCGGCCGTCACGGCGGGGCTCGACACGGTGGCAGTGCGGATCCCCAACCATCCCGTAGCCCAGGCGCTCTTGACCGCCTACGGCGGCCCCATCGCCGCCCCTTCGGCCAACCGCTCCGGTCGTCCCAGCCCGACCACCTGGCGGGCGGTTGCCGAGGAGCTGGATGGACGCATCCCTTGTATCTTGCGCGGCAGCGCATCGCCGATCGGCCTCGAATCAACTGTGCTCGACTGCACCGGTAGCCACCCCGCCATCCTGCGCGAAGGGGCAATCTCGCGTGAAGCGTTGCGCGGGGTATGTCCCCAATTGGCCGACTACAACCCTCCCAGCGTAAAGGAACCGCCACGCAGTCCCGGCCAGAAATACCGCCACTATGCGCCGACGGCGCAGGTGGTGTTGGTGGATCAACCGCAGGACGTCCCCACCCGTCGCGCGGCGCAGACCGCTTATATCGGCTTGACCCATGACGGCTTTCCGGTCCGCCCACGGCGCGTCCGGCGCTGTCGCGACACAGCCGAATATGCGCGGTTGCTCTTCCGCTTTTTCCGCGCATGTGAAAAACACGGCGTGCGCTGGATCTACTGTCAACGCGTGCCGGAGACCGGTATCGGCCGGGCCCTGATGGACCGGCTGCGCCGGGCGGCAAACCACTGAATCATCGGGTTTCAAGGGAAGAAAGGAGGTCCGCGAAACACACAAAACGCACGCTGATTTCATAGCCTTTTCGTGTCCTTTGGTGTTTTTAGTGGTTGTTTATCTGCACATGGGGTAAAGATTCCGTTGGGCGGTGAATCATCGGTTTTGATGGGAAGAAAGGAGGTCCACGAAAGGCACGAAACGCACGAAAATTTGGTTTCACAGCCTTTTCGTGTCCTTTAGTGTTTTTAGTGGTTACTTTATCTTACATAAGTCAAAGATGCTGCTGGGCGGTTAGGTTGATGTCGTATGTTAAGAGGATTGATATTTGATTTGGATGGGACGCTCTATGCCGGGGACCAAGAGGTGCCGGGAGCCGGGGCGTTTGTGCAGACCTGCTTGCAGCGGGGGCTGCGGTGTTTGTTTGTCACCAATCGAGCCAATCGCCTGCCGGAAACGGTAGCGGCCCATTTGCGCCGCTACGGCATCCCGTGTGAGGCGGACGACGTGCTCACTACTTCCCAGGCCACCGCTCAGCTCTTATCGCCGGGACGCGCGTATGTGATTGGGGAAGAAGGCCTCATCAACCCGCTGCGCACCGCCGGATTTACGCTGGCCGATCGAGACGTAGAGTATGTCATCGTAGGTTTTGACCGGGCATTCAGCTACGACAAACTGCTGACCGCTTGCCGCTGCATCGGTGCCGGGGGGCGTTTCATTGCGACCAACCCCGACCGGGCCTTGCGCCTGGAAACCGGCATGAGCCCGGGCACGGGTGCATTGGTGGCCGCCGTACAGGCTGGCAGCGGGGTTACCCCCATGATCATCGGCAAGCCGGAGCGCCGGATCATGGATATGGCGCTCGCGAAGCTTGCGCTTAACGTCGATGAAGTATGGGCCGTGGGCGATAATTTGGAGACGGACATTCCGGCCGGTGCGTCAGCCGGTATGCACACGGTGCTGA
>SLLF01000064.1 GCA_007134175.1 Kiritimatiellia bacterium
AAGGAATACAACGATGCCGGTTTGCCGTGGTTCGAATGGTACGATGAGAAGAGCAAGCCATTGAAGGGGAGCAAAGTTCTGTCCGGGCTGAAAAGCGTTGCCGCCACCGGTAAAAAGAAGAAGCAGAAGCCTTTACCGGAAAACGAATCCATTCAGCCCGGCATGACCGTCGTGCTCCATCCCCACAAGAAGCCCGGCCAGGTCCGCGAATTTGAGGAGGTGTGAAATGGCGCGTTTGAGCCAGTTGAGCGACATTTTGTTCGCTGTCGCCGTCCCTATTTTGATTTAAACCACCACATTGAGCATTTGGCGCAACCCAAAGGCAACGTTGACGTCAGACCCTTCATGCCTTGAACCCGATTTTGACCGGCCACTCACCACGCATGACATAGTTAAACGCGCTGCAACATTCCGAATAGAATTGCAAAAAAGCCAGTAATAAAGGGTGGTGGAGGCGGGGGGAATCGAACCCCCGTCCGCGAAAGCGTCACGGCAGCTTCTACATGCTTGTTCCGTCTTTGAATCTCACTGTCACGACCGCCAACGGACAGGCTATCGTTACAGCCAGCAGCCACGAAAAGTTCTCGCGCCTAGGCCCGGCTACCCGGCTTCGGCACCAGCCTGCTGTCGTCGCCTTTATCGCCTAGCAGACATCAGCGTAAAGACGTCGCGGACTTATGTTACGCCGCGAGGGCCAATTCTTCGTTGGCTTTTGTGTTGTTTCCCGGATGTTTTACGAGGCCAACCGGGGTCCTCGGCATGCCACTACAGCTTCAACTAACACGTCGAAACCATGTCGCCCCCATATCAAAGATCAACCGCACCCTGACTATGCCTGCTAACTAAAATATGTCAAGGGGGCAAGACCCCCTCGTCAACCAGTTGCTGGTCCATCTCCGGCGTGAGCGGTATGGGCAGGGGGGGCAGTCCCTGCCGAATGACGTCCATCTGGTAATTGCGCAGGTGTTCTTCCAGTTCCTCGCCCGTCAGGCGCGGTTCCGGCGGTGGCTCGGCGCGGCGTCGTTCCAGCGCTTCCTGGCGGGCGCGCCGCCGATCGGCGTAGGACGTCTGGCGGCTGCGCGTGCGCTGCTCCTGCTGTTCGCGCGTGAGCGGCTGCGCCGCGCTCTCGGTCAACTTGACCACCGCCATCTCGCTGCCGCGGCGCAACACCGCTTCCTCATCCGCAAAACTCGCTGAAACGAGCTCGATACCCTCGTGTGACTCGCCCACGGAAAGAAAGAAGTTGTCGTTGTTCTGATTGTTTACCAGCCCGACACGTACGTCGCCTTCCTGCGTCTCATACACTGCCGAGAGCCGGATATGTCTTGCAAAGGACTCAGCAGGGGGGAGGACTGCCGTTGATCGTTCCTCAACCGGTTGCGGAGGGGGATCGCCAAAAGGTTTCCGCTCCAAGATCGAGCGGTACCGGTCAAATCCCGGTACACTGGCCCGCGCTTGGCCGATGACCAGCCCCAGCAGCACGACGATGTAGAATGCCATCCTCATGAACGAAACTATACCCCGGCACGCTGTTTTTGTCACGATCATTGATTGTGCCAGCAACGGGCCGGTCCGTTCTTGGAGCGGACGCGCTTCCGCGTCCGGATCCGGTCCCCGATGGTTTGCATCCGACGGTGCTTTCGCTTACGATAGCCCGAACGAACAACGACGCTTTAGGCCAAGCCAAGATCGGCCTTGACCGGTCGTGGGTGCATATTTTGGTGAATGAGAGTAACATAATGAAGCTAAACCAACCGATTCAAGCGGTTATTTTTGATTTTGACGGGGTCATTGCCGACACCGAACCCCTCCACTATGCGTCGTTCAACCAAGTGGTCGTGCCCGGGGGCATGGGCTGCACATGGGAGGAGTATCAGCAGCACTACATGGGGTTTGATGACCGCGATCTTTTCAGGGAGGCGTATCGTCGCAAGGGTCAACGGCTGACGGATGATCAAATTAAAACACTGCTGGACGAGAAGGCGGACGCCTTTGTCGGACTAGTGGCCAAGGGGGTGGCACCGTATGTCGGCATCCCCGAAGTGGTGCAAGGGTTAGCCGAACACCTCCCGCTGGCGCTCTGTTCCGGCGCTTTGCGCAGTGATATCGAACCGGTGCTCCGGCTCTTTCAACTGGACACGGCGTTTCCGGTGCAGGTGACGGCCGAAGACGTCCCGCGCAGCAAACCGGATCCGACCTGTTATTGCCTGGCCGTTGACCGGCTGGCGGTCCACTATCAGCGATTATTCGAGCCCGACGCCTGCGTGGCAGTCGAAGATACGCCCGCCGGCATCAGTGCGGCCCGGGAAGCCGGCTTGCATGTGGTCGCCGTGACTCACACCCACCACCGGTCGACGCTGGAGGCTGCGGATGCGATCTACGATTCGCTACCGGCGTTTGCCGCCGATTACCTTAATCACGGATGAGCGGCGATTGTTCCGTTGAGGGTGTAGGGTGCGGTTTGCGTGATCGTAACGGGAACGAGCTGTCCGGCCCACTCGCGGTCGTCGTCAAAGAAGACCAGCTTGCTTTCCGGCGTCCGGCCCCGCCAACGGCCCTTGTAGCGCTGCTCCACGAGTACCTCGACGGTTTGTCCCTGAAACCGTTTATTCTTTGCGGTCAGCAACGCGGTCTGGCGGTCATCGAGCAGCTTGCGTCGCCGTTCTTTTTCCTCCGGCGTCACATCGTCCGCTAGTGAACGCGCCGCGACGGTCTTGGGTCGCACGGAGTACTTGGCCAGGTGGATCTTGTCCCACTGCATTTCTTCGGCGAGGCGGTACGTGTCCATGAACTGCGCCTCCGTTTCGCCGCAGAAACCGACGATGATGTCCGTGTGGATGGCGGCATCCGGTAACCGCGCCCGGATGTTGTCAACCACGCGCCGGTAGTCGTCGACCGTATAGCCGCGCCGCATCCGTTCCAGCACGGTATCGTTGCCCGCCTGCACCGGGATCTCGATATGGGGGCAGATCTTGGGCGTATCCGCCACCGTGTCTATCAGGCGGTCGGACATCCAGTTGGGATGACTGGTCAAGAAGCGGACCCGCAGCAGTTCCGGCACCGCCGCCACCCGCCGTAGCAGACCGGCCAAGTCGATGCCGTTGTCGAGATCGGTTCCGTAGCGATCGACAATCTGGCCCAGCAACATCACCTCCCGTACCCCCTGCGCTGCTAAACGACGCACTTCCTCCAGAATGGCTTCCGGTGGTTTACTGCGCTCCGCGCCGCGCCGGTAGGGAATGACGCAAAATGAACAGGCGTGCGAACAGCCCAGCACCACCGGCACGTTGGCGGTCACCGACTGGCCGCGCAATCCGGCGGGCAGGGTGAATTCCTCGTCCTGCAGGGCGTCGCGCAACGCTTTTTCGCGCGTATCGAACGAACGGTCGGCGTCATAGGCACCGCGCTCCGCGAGATAATCGAGCAGCGGGCCCGTTTCCGAGGGCGGCATGAACACATCCACGAAAGGAAAGCGCTTCTTCAATCCGGGCGCTTCGCGCATGCCAACCATGCACCCCATCAGGGCAATCGTCATGTCCGGCCGACGCGCTTTGACCTGACGTAGCCGATGTAGTTGGTTGGCGGCCTTATCCTCCGCCTGTTGACGTACGACGCAGGTGTTGAGCACCACCAGATCGGCCTCCTCGGCCGCCGTGCCGTTGTGGTAGCCTAGCGTTTCGAGCTGCGAGGATAGGTGGCGGGAGTCCGCCTCGTTCATCTGACAGCCAATAGTCCATATATGATAAGTCCTTGCCATGTCCGCGACCGTAAGCCATGCGTTGCGCATAATCAACTTCTATAGGGCAATGACCAGCCGGCGCATCGGCGATCTGCATGACCATGCCGTATGCGCTGATTATTGGCCGAGCTGGGGCTCGGCGTTCCCGGGAGCGCCAAGCCCCAGCTTGGCTAAGCGTTCCAGTGGTTCGGTTACATACCATTCATGATGAGTTCAGCAACGAATCGCAGATGCCCGCTGACCAGCTGGACTTGATTCCTGCCCCGTGGCTGTATAGGTTCAATCACCAGCAGCGGATTGCGATTCCATGAACAACGCAGACCAAATCAAAATTGATGTCCTGCCGGCGCTGGCGGACAATTATATGTACCTGATCCGGGCCGGCGAGCAGCTGGCCTTGGTGGATCCGTCGGATGCCCGGGTGGCGCTGGCGGCCGTCGAGCGGGCAAACGGTGCACTGACGCATATCCTGGTCACGCATCATCATTACGACCACGTGGCTGGACTGGCGGCGGTTAAAGCGGCGACTGGCGCCCAGGTGTTCGGTGCCCGCGATCCGCGCATACCCGGGGTGGACGTGGTGGTGAGTGAAGGCAACACGATCCCGTTGGCCGCTGTTGCGTTCCAGGTGTTGGCGACGCCGGGCCATAGCGATCGTGATCTGACGTTTGCCCTGGAACGACCGGGCGAGCCGGCGGCCTTGTTTTGCGGGGATACGCTGTTTATAGGCGGGTGTGGCCGCGTACTGGAAGGGGATTACGGCCAGTTATGGCAATCGCTGCAGCAACTGGCGTTGTGGCCCGATGATACGAACATTTACTGTGGCCACGAGTATACCGAGGACAACTTGCGGTTTGCGGTACAGCACGATCCCGGCAACCGCGTGTTTCGCAAACGACTGCACGAGGTTACCGCAATGCGCACCCAGGGAAGTCCGACGGTACCCGGACGGCTGGGTACGGAGAAGATCGGCAATCCGTTTTTGCTGTGTCCGGATCTGGAGGCCTTCCGCGCGTGCCGTGCGGCCAAGGATCGGTTCTAATGAGGGAATTTCATGCAAACATTCAGCCACACCATGTAGCACGGGCATCTTGCCCGTGAATCATGGGCGAGACGCCCATGCTACGATAGGTTTTGCAAGAACATTGAGGGATAATGGTAATGGGGAAGCAGAAAGATCAATTGCCTCCAGAATTTGTCTTGTCGCGGTCACGGGGGATAGCGCAGGAACCGAAGGATTTCGAATGGGTCCGCCGGAACATACCCTGTCAGGCCGCTTGTCCGGCGGGAACGGATATTCCCGCTTACCTTGATGCCGTGGCGCGTGGCGACTACGCGGCGGCCTATGCCATCAACTTGCGCGATAACGTCTTTCCCGGTGTTTTGGGGCGGGTCTGCACGCGCCCGTGCGAGCCACCCTGTCGTCATGGCTGGGAAGGATTGGGGGAACCGGTGGCCATCTGCTTTTCCAAGCGGTCGGCCGACGAACAGCGGGCGCGCCGGGAACCCGTCCTGCTGGACCCCCTGTTCCCTACCAGCGGGAAATCGGTGGGCGTGGTCGGTGCCGGTGCCGCGGGATTGACCGTCGCGCGGGAACTCCGTTTGTGGGGGCATGCGGTAACGGTCTACGAGCGGGCCCCGCAGCCGGGCGGCCTGATGGTACAGGGGATACCCGCCTTTCGCTTGCCGCGCGACGTGGTGACATTGGAAATCGAACAGATTACCGCGTTGGGCGTGGAATTGCGCTGTGGGGTGGATATTGGACAGACGCTGACGGAGGATGATCTGCAAGCGGCCCATGACGCCGTCGTCTGGGCGACGGGTACGCACGCACCAAACTGGCCGGGTTGGCCCGGCATTGAACGACCCGGCGTACGGCATGGGCTCGATTTTCTGAAGGCATTCAATGGGCAAGGCCAGGTACCCTGCGGTCGACAGGTGGCAGTGATTGGCGGCGGGTTCACGGCGGTCGATTGCGCGCGGGTGGCGCGTCGTTTGGGGGCGGAGGCGGTGACCGTATATTACCGGCGCAGCGAACGCGACATGTATATCAGCGGCCACGAAGTGGAAGAGATGCGACGGGAAGGCATTGGTTTTCAACCGTTGACTATGCCGCTAGCGATTTTGGGGGCCGGAAAGGACGGTGTCGTGCATGCACTTCGCATGGCCCCGACCGTGCTGGGGGCGTCGGATGCGCAGGGTCGCCCGATCCCGGAACCGCAGATGGACGCGGTGTATGACGTGTCGGCTGATACCGTTCTGCTGGCTACCGGACAGCACCGCGACCAAGCGGGTCAAGTCGTAGCGGATCAAATCGCGGCGTCTGCCACCGGCAACCAACACCGCTCACACTGGTTTTTGGCTGGTGATGTGGCCTTGGGAGCGTTGTCGTTGATCGACGCCATTGGCCATGCCAAGCAATGCGCCCGGTACGTGGATCGGGTGTTGATGGGGGAGGATCGTTGGCGGGAGGTGGTCTGGGTTGAAGATGCCAAGACCACCGGTCGCACACGGGAGATGGACGCGATCCCGCGCCAGGTCATGCCGACGTTGCCGCTCGCCGAACGGGGATTGGCGGCGGAAGTCGAGACCGGTTTCCCGGAGGACCAGGCACAGGAGGAGG
>SLLF01000330.1 GCA_007134175.1 Kiritimatiellia bacterium
GGAGCCGACACAAGCCGCCCTGCGCGAACGGGGAGTGGACGATCATATATTGGCGTGGATTTATTCCGTCGATTTCCCTGTCCGCGTCACGACTCGTCCCCGGACGTCAATTTTAGGCCTGACCTTTATGCGTAACCGGTTTCCAGACGATCCGGAGCAGGTAGACAAGGGCCTTTACGCTTCACCCCTGTTTGTCGGACCGGATCAGCCGGAAGGACCGCAGGCCGACGGCGGCTCGTTCCTGCGCTTCCGGGATCATCTGGGAGACCGTATGCCGTTGCCCGCCATGATGCTGGGATTCGTCGGGGCGCGCGGCACGACGGTGGCCGACGTACTGCGCACGCTGCAGCGCGGCGTGGCCGCCGACGGCAGTGCGCCGCGCGGCACGGTCTACTGGCATCGGGTCGAGGATATCCGCTCCGAAATGCGGGCCTGGCAGTTCACACGCGCCCGCGAAGAATTGCGGGCGCTCCAGGTGGCGGGACAGGTTATCGATGGCATGCCGTCCCGCGCCAACGATATCATCGGACTACAAATTGGGCGGGCGGAAATCAATGCCGCAGCGGCCGGTCGCCATCTGCCCGGCAGTATGGCGGAACATTTGACCAGCCATGCAGGGGAATTTCACCTGGCGCATCAGGCCAAGTTGACCGATTGGATCCGCGCCGGAGCGACCGCTTCTGCCGGTACCGTGACCGAGCCCTATTCCATCTGGACGAAATTTCCGCATGCGCGCTTCTTCCCCCATTACGCCCGCGGACACACCCTGCTGGAAAGTTTCTATCTTGCCCTCCGCAGTCCCACTCAGATTCTGTTGGTTGGCGAACCGTTGGCGCGCCCGTGGGGGCGCCCCCAGCGCTTGACGGTGATTACGCTGGAAGAGGAGGGTGCCTTGCAGGGGGAGGCGGCCTTTTTAATCGCACCGATGCCGCCGGGGCCGCTTGAATATCGCGTCTGGATTGACGGGCGCCCGCAGGCTGACCGCTCGCCAGCCACGCAGTTTGCCTTCGATACCCGTGGCTTGGCGGATGGTTACCATGTGATGCGCGTGGGGGCCTATCAGCGCGGGGCCGTGGTTCACAGCGGTTTCGGCGAGCTGGAGCTGGTGGTCGACAACCACGGGCGCTCCGTGGCGCTGACCGCACCGGAACCCGGGCAGGTAATCGATTGGCAGGCAACGGTGGAGCTGGCGGTCGAGACCGGCGGCAACCCGGAAGAGATCACGCTGTGGCACAACGAACGGGCGCTGGCTACGGGTGAAGCTGAGACGGATCGTCTCACCGTGGCGGCGGCGGCCCTGGGGCCGGGGCCGGTCCAGCTCGAGGCACGCGCCCGCTATGAAGATGGCATGGTGGTGCGCAGTGCCCCGTTACGCCTTGAAATCGAACGTAGCAAGCCGCTGCCCGCCATCGCGGAGTTGGCCCGGCAGGACGAGGCCGGTGAGCGCGACGCCCTCACGGCGGGCGGCTTTGCGTGGCCCGGTGAAAAGAGCGTCGAAGACGACAACAAGGGATTCAGGCTGGAACCGGGCGAGGGGGCCTATCAAGCCGGGTTATGGCCGGTGGTCTATGATGAGTGGCAGTCGCTATCGTTTACCTGCACGGTGCCCGCTTCGGCACCGCGCACGACCCGCGATGAACGGATCGGAGTGGTTTTTGCCGCGGAGGGAAATGAGACCTTCGACTATTTCATGCTGCACGGCGGTCTGAGCGCTTGGCGTTTCGGTCGGCTCGATGCGGAGCGCAACCACACCGCCGTTGAGCGGGGATTTCCCTTCCTCCGCGCGCAAACGTATCGAGTTGATCTGGTTTTCGGTGATGGCAACGTGACGGCTTATGTGGACGGGGAGCGTTTGCTGTCGTGGTCGCGTTCAGCCGTACCGGCCGGACGCGTCGGTCTGCTCGCCGGTGGCCAACCGGTGGTCATTTCGGATGTACGCTTGGCGGGACGGCGGCGGGAAGCCCATCCATGAGTCGGCCTTGCATTTTTTTTGATCGCGACGGGATCGTTAACGAATCACCCGGCCCCGGTTATGTGGAACGGATCGAGGATTTCCACCTGATCCCTTCCTTTTTCGAAGCCTTGCGGGTGGCGCACCAGCACGGTTACGCGGCTGCGGTGGTTACCAATCAGCGTGGCGTAGGGCTGGGCCGCATGACCCCGGCCGCACTTGATGCTATACACGTTCTACTGCTGGCGGAGTGCCGCTCAAGAGGCACCCCGTTGCTGGCGATTTACGCTTGCACCGCTACGGATGATCGCGATCCCCGGCGCAAGCCGCATCCCGGGATGCTGTTGGAAGCGGCGCGGGACCATGACCTTGACCTCGCGCAATCCTGGATGGTCGGCGACAACACAACCGATGTTCAGGCCGGGCAGAGCGCTGGCTGCCGCACCATTCTGGTTGCACCGCATGCGGGGGAAACGGTGGCGGACCGTGTCGTTGCGGAGATGGCGCAGTTACCGGCCTTGCTGGAAAAGCTGCTGACTACCGCCGGGCGCGCATGATGAAGTAGAGCAAGGTCAGCACCGAACTGACCAAGGCCGAGACATACGTCAGAAAAGCGGCGTTCAAAACGCGTCCGGCGTCCGCCTGCTCCCGCTCGCTAACGATTCCGGTCGCCACCATCAACCGCTTGGCGCGGGCACTGGCGTCCCATTCCACCGGCAAGGTAACGAGGGTAAACACAACCACGGCCGTAAACATGAGAATGGCTGCATTCATCAGCGCCGGCAGATTCATGAACCATCCTGCGAAAAAAACGAAATAGACCAGGTTGGTACTCAGTTGCGTGACCGGCACCAAGGCCGAGCGCAACTGCAATGGAGCGTATTGCTGGGCGTGCTGGATGGCATGGCCGGCTTCGTGGCACGCCACGCCGATCGCGGCGAGCGATGGGGATTGATAAACGTCAGGGGAGAGCCGCAGCGTTCGGGTGCGGGGATCGTAGTGATCACTCAAGAATCCCCGGCTAGGCTCGATACCCACGTCCTGCAAGTTGTTGCGGTCCAGCAAGCGCCGCGCCGCCTGAGCGCCGGTCAGGCGCGACGAGGCGGCATACTGGCTGTAGCGCTTGAACGTGTGCTTCGTCTTCCACGTCGCGTACAGGCCCAGCAACAAGCCGGGAATGGCGAACATAATATAAAGCGGATCCAGCATCATAGGTTATCTCTCCTTTGGTGGGATGCCCCACTATACAGCAAAAGGTAGACAGCGCCCACTTGGAATCGTTCACCGTAATCGATCAATCAAGGTAGGCCTCCAGCTCCGTCACCAGTTGAGTGAACCGGTCGAGCGCGGTGCGCAGCGGTGCCGCCTGTTCCAGGTCAACCCCGGCCGCGCGCAGCTGCTCCAGCGGGAATTGGCTGCCGCCCGAGGCGAGGAACTGGAGGTAGCGGTCGCGCACCGCTGCCCCCCCCTCGCGGACCTGCTCAAAAAGGGCCAGCGCCGCCGCCAGACCGGTGGCGTACTGGTAAACGTAGAAGGCGGAGTAGAAGTGCGGAACCCGCAATCCCTCCAGTGCACTGTGGGGCTCCAAGGGCACGGCGGGACCGAAGTAGCGTCTCATTAGGCCGGCGTAGGCGTCGGTTAGTGAATCCACCGTCAGTGGTACCTGCTGCTCGACCATGGCGTGGGTATCCCGCTCGAATTCCGCGAACATGGTTTGCCGGAACAACGTGGCCAGGATGTCGTCAATCTGTTTGTTGAGCAAATAGGCCTTGAACGCCGGATCGTTGGTTTGCTGCAGCAGATGGTGGGCCAGCCATTGTTCATTGAAGGTAGAGGCCACTTCGGCGACGAAAATGGTATACTGATAATGGGGAAACGGCTGCTGCTGCGCGCTATACCAGGAATGCATCGAATGGCCGGCCTCGTGGGAGAGGGTAAAGAGGTCGCTCAGCACCTCCTCCTTGTAGTTCAGTAGGATATACGGATCGCCATCGTACGAACCGGCTGAAAAAGCGCCGGACCGTTTGCCCTTGTTCTCGTAGCGATCCACCCAGCCGCCCAGCAAGCCTTCCCGCAACGTGCGGGTATAGTTGGTTCCCAGCGGTTGCAGGGCCGTGACTACGTGGTCGACGGCCTCTTCGTACGTGAAGCGGGTTTTGATCTCCGTTACCAGCGGGACACGGGTATCGTATAGCCGCAACGTGTCCAGCTTCAGTGCGCGGCGGCGCAGGTCGTAGTAGCGGTGCAGCACCGGCAGATAATCGTGCACCGTCGTGATCAATTGCTCGTAGACCGCCAATGGAACATCGTCGGCGAATAGTGCGGCCGCGATCGCGGAGGGCTGGTTCCGTACGCGGGCTTCGTAGACGTCCCGCTGAACACTGCCGTTGTAAAGAGCGGCCAGCGTATGGCGGTGGTCGTGAAACTCGGTCAGATACTGTGTATAGGCCTTCTGTCGCACCTCGCGGTCAGGGTGTTGGATCAGGGCGGCGTAGGATCCGTGCGTCAGTGGCTGGGGACCGTCCGGCGTCTCCACGACGCCGAAGCTCATGTCGACATCCGTCAATGCGTTAAAGCCTTGGCGGGCGGTGTAGGCGAATTCCGTTTGCATGGCCAGCACACGTTCTTCCGGCGGCGAAAGGACATGGGGTTTGAAGCGCAGCAGTTTTCGCAGGTAGACGCGGTACGGTTCCAACGGAGGATCGTCCAGCCAAGCGGTCATGATGGCGTCCGGGATCTGCTGGATCTCCGGCGTAATGAAGCTGGCCCGCGCGTGGTAGGCGCTAGTCGCGGCCATCAGGCGGGCCATGCGCCCCTGGGCCGTGCTGTCGCCGATATCCTCGCTCACGCGCAAATGGGCATAGTAGGCCAACCGTTCCTCCAGACGATTTTGCGCAAAGGTATAGTCCAATGCGGCCCGAAGCGCCGACACCCCGTTACCGAGCGTGCCGCGGAATTGTTCGACCTGCTCGGCCTGAAGGGTGAAATTGGTTAGGCCGCTCTCCCACGCTTGGTCGTCAGGGAACAGGCGCGTTAGATCCCAACAATGTGCGGGCGGTACGTCGCGGCGCTTAGGCGGACGGGTTGGTGTGCTTTTGTTCATAGCGGGGTCCAGGTTGCGTTGTTACTCGGGCAAACGTGGTCGCTGGGCAGCATGCAGTAGACAACCGTCATCTTAAGCATCTGCAGCGAACGGAATGGTTTGATCCCGCGCAGCGGATTCGCGAATCGCGTCCAGCAGTTTGCTCACCTGCAGCGCGTGGGCGGGCGTTACCGCGAAGGGCTGTTCGCCCCGCAACGCCCGCGCAATTTCGGGATAGATGACATACGGATCGCCATAGCGGCGGCCCATCGAAATATGACTGTTGCCTTCAAGGTCTTCCGTGGTTACCCGGATTTCCGGCTTGTTACGGTACGCCGTCTCATCCAGTTTCTCCGGCCATTGTACCTGATGAATCTCAAGGGTTTTTTCCTTAACGAAGATCGTGCCGCGGTCCCCTTGGATTACCCAGTTGGGAAGTTTATCAATGGCGATGGTGTATTCGCAGGTGAGCAAGGCCCCGCTGCTGGTTTTCAGTACCGCATAAAACATATCCTCGACATCGCCGGGATTGATGACCTGGCGGAGCTGGCCGTATACGGAGCGTACGGGCTCGTCTAGCAATTCCACGGCCTGGTCGACAATGTGGGGGCCCCAATTCAGGAGATACCCGCCTCCATAGCGGCGTTCGGTCTGCCAATCCTGGCGCAAGCCAAAGCTGAATTCGCGGCGGCGCACCAGGAACACCTTGCCGATCACCCCCTCAGCCAGCAGCTCCTTTAGCCGGCGCAGGTCGCAACCCCAGCGGGCCGGCAGCCAAGGCAACAGGGGCGTGCCGGTTTCCGCCGCCACCGTAACCATGCGCTCGGCCTCCGTAGCCTCCACCGCCCATGGCTTGGTCACCAGTACCGGTACCCCGGCCTGCAGGACGTCGCAGGTCATGGCGCAATGCTGATCGCTGCGTGTCACGATTACCACCAAGTCGAGTGGCTCATTGCGCAACATCAGATGGTAATCCCCGTAGACCGCGCAGCCAAAGCGCGCCTGCGCCTTGTTACGCGCCTCCGGGTCAATATCGCAAACGGCCGTAACACGGAAATCCTGTGTCAATTGCTCAAGCGGATTGGCATGCAGGGTGCTGCCACTACGTCCGTATCCTAGTATCGCGGTCTTGATCATGTGGATGATGTCTTTCGTTGTGTGGCCTGTTTATACTGTCGTTGATGATTCTCGTGCAAGGGAAACTCGTTGACATCGGCCCGGCACGCGCGGACCTTACGGGGCATCATTCAGTCGTACGCGCCGGAACCCGCGCACCGAATTGGCCCAGAGTAAATCGGTGGCCGCCGTCAGGTCGA
>SLLF01000357.1 GCA_007134175.1 Kiritimatiellia bacterium
CCTGGCGGCGTTTGGGTCCGGCTGCTGTCGTTCGTGTGTCCGGCTTCATGTTCCCACCCCCATCGCAACCCATTATCCGAACTGCGCGTCGCGCCAGGCAACCAGGTCGGTCCCTTGTGCCGGCGACTCCACTCCGTGGGCACGGATAGCCACCCCGCGCGGATCAAGGGCAGTGGCCAGCTCCTTGACCTCTACTGCAGGACATTCGATGAACAAGGGGACCTGCGCCTCCTGGAGCATCTGGAACAAGGGGAGCTTGGCCAAGGCGGAGGGCGTTCCCGCTCCTGGGGTATATTGAATGGCAGTGATATCCTCATCCCGGGCCAGAATTTCGGCATGACGGGCCGCATCCGGTCCGTCCAAATGGAAGCAACAGCGACCGGCGCGTCGGGCCTGGGCCTTGAGCGACGGCATACAAACCTCCTGAAAATCGCGCGGGCCGATCAGCGCGTTAAAGTCGCAAGTCGGTACGGTATACGGTCCATCCGACCAACAGGATATCCACTGCACCGGGATGGCACCTGCCGCGAGTATTTGATCATATAACTGGCTGAAGCAGCATTCCCAGACATCCACCACCCGGTCGGCAGCGGCCATCACTGCGGCCCGATACTCGAAGAGGTCCAAACAGAGTTTTTCCGGCGTGCGCAGGTTGGACAGCACATCCATTGCACCGGTCAAATCGGGCAGCCCGACCAGATAGTTGCCGCGTGCATCGGCGGCTACATACTGCACCAGTTTCGCGACGGTCCGCCAGACCGGTTGCTGCGGATCGAACACCAAGTCCGGTGGATTCTCCCATGAATCAATGATGGGATCCTGCCATGAGGTATTTTCCTCCTGCGCCAAGTGCAGTGGTGCGCCAAGAAAGGCCGCCGTGGCGACGGGCCCGATATCCACCCGGATAAACGGCAGCGCCTCTCCGAAAAAAACCGTTTCTGCCAACTGGCGGCGCCGGACTCCCAGCCAAGCTTCCGGTGCCGCGATCAGGTCGAACGCTTTATCCAGCCGGATGGTAGCCGACCGCATGACTTGCGCCATGACCAGCGGTTTCCGGTTTTCCCTTTGCCACCAAGCCTCCCACTGCTCAGCCACAGCCGGAAAGTGGCTACAGGCCGCCAGAGGCTCTTGTTTGAGCGCCGCCAGCGCTGTTTGCCAATCACCGATGCGCTCTGTGATGCCACCGCGCGGAGGCACCATGGCTATACCCCGGAATAAGCCGAGAAGCCGCCGTCGACCGGCACCACAATACCGGTAACGAATTTGGCGGCCGGCGATACCAGCCAGATCAGGGTGCCGATCAGGTCGTCCGGTTCGCCGAACCGGCCCATCGGTGTATGATCCACAATCTGCTGGCCGCGCGGGGTCAGGTTCCCCGTCTTCTCGTCCCGTAACAGGAACTTATTTTGCGTCGTCTCAAAGAAGCCGGGCGCAATAGCGTTGACCCGCACACTGGACGCGCCGCCTTGATTAAGGTGGACCGCCAACCACTGGGTAAAGTTATTGATCGCGGCCTTGGCGCCGGAATAGGCCAGGATGCGGGTCAAGGGCCGGAACGAGTTCATTGAGGAAATATTGATCACTACGCCCTCGTTCCGCTCCGCCATCGGCCGCCCGAATACCTGGCTCGGCAGGACCGAGCCAAGGAAGTTCAGGTCGAACACCCAGCGCAACGCGTCCGGTGGCAGATCGAAGAAGGAGAGGTCCGGCGCGGTTGTCGCCTCTTTCTTATTGCCGCCGGCACCGTTGACCAGGATTTGGGCGGGCCCAAACTGCTTGGTCACCTCGGCAGCCGCCTGCTCGATGCTCTCGCGTTCGAGCACGTTGGCCTGCACCGCGATCGCTTCGCCACCTTCCTCGCGAATGGCCGCCGCGACCTTCTCGGCGGCGTCCAGCGCCAGGTCCAGCACCGCCACGCGCGCACCGCGCGCCGCCAGGGCCTTCGCCATGGCACCGCCGATTACGCCGCCGGCACCGGTCAGCACCGCGGTCTGATCTTGCAATGAAAACAATGTATCCATGATATTGCTCCTTGTTCGGATTACGCGATGTAGGTGCTGGCCGCCGTGGTGCCGCCGCGACCGGTCCAGTTGGTGTGGAAATATTCGCCGCGCGGCTTGTCCACCCGCTCGTACGTATGCGCCCCGAAATAGTCGCGCTGCGCCTGCAACAGGTTGGCCGGCAACCGGGCCGTTCGATACCCGTCGAAGTAAGCTAACGCCGAGCCCGTGGCCGGCATCGGAATACCCAATCGGGTCGCCGCCATCACCACCCGCCGCCAAGCCGGAGCGGCTTTGGCCACCGCGTCACGGAAGAACGGATCGAGCAGCAGATTGACCAAGTCTGGATTCTTGTCGAACGCCGCCTTGATGTCGCCGAGAAAGACGGAGCGGATGATGCAGCCACCGCGCCACATCAAGGCGATCCCGCCGTAGTTGAGATTCCAGTTGTGTTGTGCCGCCGCCGCCCGCATCAACTGGTAGCCCTGCGCATACGAAACGATCTTCGATGCATACAGCGCCTGGCGCAGATCATTCAGCAGGGCGGCCCGGTCACCGTCGAATTTCGTTTCCGGCGCGCTCAATTCCTTGGCAGCCGCTTCGCGCTCATCCTTCAGCGCCGAGAGGAAACGGGCGAAAACGGCTTCACCGATCAGTGTCAACGGCTGACCGACATCCAACGCTGCGATGGCGGTCCATTTGCCGGTCCCCTTCTGGCCGGCGGTATCGAGGATCAAGTCGACCGTCGCGGCACCTTCCTCGTCGCGGTATCCCAGAATATCGCGGGTGATTTCGATCAGGTAGGAGTTGAGCTCGCCTTCCTGCCATTCGGCAAAGGTGGCGTGCATTTCCTCGTTGGACATGCCGAGCCCGTCTTTCATCATCTGGTAGGTCTCGGCAATCATCTGCATATCGCCGTATTCAATACCGTTATGGACCATCTTCACAAAGTGGCCGGCACCGTTTTCCCCTACCCAGTCACAGCAGGGCTCGCCGGCATCGGTCTGGGCACAGACTTTCTGGAAGATACCCTTCACATGCGGCCAGGCGTCCGGGGAACCACCGGGCATCATCGATGGGCCCAGCAACGCACCTTCCTCGCCACCGGAAACGCCGGTGCCGATATAGAGCAACTTTTTGCTCTCAACATATTCCGTGCGCCGGATCGTGTCGGGGAAATGGGAATTGCCGCCGTCGATCAGAATATCGCCCGGCTCCAGTAACGGAATCAGTTGATCGATCAGTGCGTCCACCGCACCGCCGGCCTTGACCAGCATCATGATCTTACGCGGCCGCTCCAACGAGGCAACCAGCTCCTCGAGGGAATGGAATCCCTTGATGTTCTTGCCCTTGGCCCGACCGTTGACAAAGTCATCGACCTTCTGGGTGGTACGGTTGTAGCAAGAGACTGTGTAGCCCTTACTCTCCATGTTTAAAATCAGGTTCTCCCCCATCACAGCCAACCCAATCAAGCCCATATCCGATTTCGACATCTGCCAACTCCTTCTTATTACTGCATTACGGTTCACGGCCACCGGATTGAGGGGCCACACATCTGGTGCGGCCAACCGGCCAAGCCATCGGTTTCAAACGATGGCACCGAGGCTATAGCCGACCGGCCTGGAGGTCAAGCTCAATCGTTTGAGATAACGGTTTTGATAAATTCGGCTTGCTCAAGCCGGGCAGGAGGAATAACGTGGGGGGCGTGAAACAACCGCAGTCCTTAGCGGGGGATCGATTATGATTACGATTATGAAAGTTGAGGAGGAGCAATGAGAGGCCAAGGTTTTACGGATCGACTCATGACCGAAGCAGAAGCGCAGGCAATCATCGCGGAGGCGCTGGAGACCGAGGCGCTGGATGGCAAACGGCTGCTGGTGGTGATTCCGGACCATACCCGGACTTGCCCGCTGGGCATGGTGTTCCGCCAGCTTTATGCCACGGTGGCGGATCGGGTAGCGACGCTCGACTTCATGATAGCGCTTGGTACCCATCCGCCCATGACAGATGAACAAATCTACCAGCGGGTGGAAATTACGGCTGAAGAGCATGCACAGCTTTTCCCCAAGGCGCGTTTTTTCAACCACGCCTGGGATGATCCGGATCAATTGCTGGAGGTGGGTTCCCTGACGCGGGCGGAAATCGGCGAGTTGACCGATGGGCTGTTCGAAATGGATATCCGGGTGACGTGCAATCGCCGGGTGACAGACTACGACCAGTTGTTGATTGTCGGGCCGGTCTTCCCCCATGAGGTCGTCGGCTTTTCCGGTGGGAATAAATACCTCTTCCCCGGTATTTCCGGGCCGGAAGTGTTGAATTTCTTCCATTGGCTGGGTGCCGTGATCACCAACCCCCGCATCATCGGCAACAAGTGGACACCCGTCCGCAAAGTGATCGACCGCTCTGCTGCCCTGTTGCCGGTTGAACGTCGCGCCTTTTGCATGGTGGTGAAGGGCGATGGATTGGCGGGCCTCTACCACGGCACGCCGGAGGAGGCTTGGTCGGCAGCTGCGGATTTATCCAACGAACTGCATGTAGAATACCGGGAAAAACCCTTCCGAGAGGTTCTCTCCTGTGCCCCCCTCATGTATGACGAGCTCTGGACCGGCGCCAAGTGCATGTACAAGCTCGAGCCGGTGCTGGCGGATGGGGCGGACCTGATTATCTATGCCCCCCACATCAAGGAGGTGTCTATCGCCCACGGGCGGATCATTGAGGAACTCGGCTACCACACCGCCGCTTATTTCCTGGCGCAGTGGGACCGGTTCAAGGATTATCCATGGGGCGTGCTGGCCCACTCCACGCATGTCAAGGGCATCGGCCGCTACCAAGACGGCGTCGAATACCCACGGGTCAACGTCATGCTGGCCACCGGCATTCCCGAAGCGGTGTGTCGCCGCATTAATCTCGGCTACCGAGATCCGCGCACCATTGACCGCGAAGCCTTCATGGGGCGCGAAGAGGAAGGGGTCTTGTGCGTGCCGAAGGCGGGCGAGATCCTCTACCGCTGGCGGCACGCCCCGCCCGAACTCGGCGGCCCGGCGAAAACGTGAAGACGCCGCCGAAGGCTGTTTAAACCACGGAAAGCACGGAGGTATGGGCTTGGCGCTTTATAGGGCGGTTTTGAGGAGAACGGTAGCCGCGCACGGTGAGCGCGGCCCTTTACGTGCGCGGTCATCGCCCGCGCCTACAGTCAAACCACGACGGTAAGATTTCTTTGAATGTCCACCGAGCTAGCGCTAGGTGTTCCCAGGGGTGTTGGTTGGTCTGCTGCCTGGGCAACCCGAGCGCCAGCTCGGGTCTTTCAGCAAGCAAGCCACCTTAACGATCTCCCCGTCACAGGTCGCCCGCGTCGCTTCCCAATGAAGGCGAGCCCCTCACCGTCGCCGCGGTCGACGGGGCCGGCCGCGATTGTTGCCGCCACCACCGCTGCGGGCGGGCCGCTTGGGTGGCGCGACCTTGAACTGCGGCGGAGGCAACGGCTTGAGCAACGTCTCGTCCGGATGCTCGCACGGTAAAGAATGGCCAATGAACGCCTCCACATCCGGGATCACAAATGAATCCAGCTCGCAGGCAAACGAGATCGAGGTTCCCTCCTCGCCGGCCCGGCCCGTACGGCCGATCCGGTGGACATAGTCGTCTGGATCCACGGGCATGTGATAATTGATCACATGACTGATCCCCTCCACATGCAAGCCGCGGCCAGCCACGTCCGTAGCCACCAGCACGTCCACTTTCCCGGCCTTGAAATCGTCCAGCACGCGAACCCTCTTCTTCTGGTCCACCGCCCCGCTCAGCAGCGCTGTGCTGAAGCCGTACGATTGCAGATGGTTGTGCAACAGCTCGGCTTGATCACGCCGGTTACTGAAGATCAATACGCGTTCAGGTTTCTCCTGCCATAGCAGGTTCAACAGCAGCGTGAACTTTTCCTCCTGGGTCGTGATGAAGACCCGTTGGTTCACGGATTCCGCCGCAATTCGTTCCGGCTCGATCTCGACCGTCTCCGCCTTGCGGGTCCACTGCTCCGCCAGCCGCACGATATTCGGCGTCAAGGTGGCGCTGAACAGCAGCGTCTGCCGCTGCTCCGGGTGTGGTGTCATGCGCACGATTTTACGCACATCGGGAATGAACCCCATGTCGAGCATGCGGTCGGCCTCGTCGATTACGAGCGTCTCGACCTTCTTGAGGTGGAGCACTTTGCGCTGGGCAAAATCCAGCAAGCGGCCCGGCGTGGCCACGATGATATCGACCGGTTGCTCCAACTGGCGCTCCTGTTTGGTATAATCCATGCCG
>SLLF01000273.1 GCA_007134175.1 Kiritimatiellia bacterium
ATTAGAATGATATTGGGCCGCGGCACTTTCTTATTCTTCTCCTGGCTGGTGGTTCGATCGGGTGCCTAGTACCAACGCCAACCCATTCTGGCGGCATTAAACACACTGTTGGCTTCCACGTCGAATTCCGTGCGCACCAGCTCGCCGTCGTCGCCGATGAATTGGTCGTCGTGATGGTCGCGCAGCCAGGTTGTGAGCGCCCTGCGCATGGAGGCGGCGCGGTCCGGCTCCTCGTCGATCCGGTTGTACTCCTCGAGGGGATCACCGCTCAACTGGAACAGCTCTTCCACCCCGTTCGGCTCGTGGTAAATGTACTTCCATTCCCCGTCGGTAATCATGGCGGTTTGCTGCGGTGCATCAAGGCTGTAGGAGACGATCGAGTCACGCACCTTCTCGGCCTCGCCACGTACCACCGGACCGAGGCTGATCCCGTCCAGCGGGCCGGGGGACGGCACCCCGGCCAGATCCAGCACCGTGGGCATGAGATCCTGCAGACCCGCCAGGGCAGTGGCGCGGTCACCCCGACGCTGGTCGCCCGGCGGCACCACGATCAGCGGTACGTGGGCGCTGCCCTCGTACATGGAGGATTTGTGGCAGAGCCCGGAATCGCCGAGCATTTCGCCGTGGTCGGCGGTGCAGACGATAACGGTGTTGTCAAAGCAGCCGGCCGCCTTCAGTGCCGCAACAATTCGTCCTACCTGGGCATCCTGAAAACTGATCAGTCCGGCATAATGCGCGCGCATCACCTGGATCGCCTGCGGGGAGAGGTAGTTCATTCCGTGCTGGATCGCCGAGACGACCGCCTGCGGTCCGCGCGGCGTGCCGGAGCGGTTTTGCGCCGGGACGGGCATCTCGCGCGGATCGTACATCGTGTCCCACGGTCGGGGCGGATCAAACGGGGGATGCGGTTTCGGAAAGCCCACGTTGAGGAAGAACGGCGCGTCGGGGTTGTCCCGCTGGTGTTGTTTGATGTAATCAATGGCGGTTGTGGCGACCCAAGCGTCGGGGCATAACGCCTCGGGCAGGGGTGAGGGGGCCGGGTGGGGATCGTTATTCCCCAGACCATGCGCCCGTGAGTAGCCCTTCCAGCCTTGCGTGGCCAGGTGGTCGATATAGTCTTCCAATCCGGTCAATTCGTTTTTCGGGTCGTATTGGGCCAGAATCCGGCCGGACTCCAATAGCTGCGCGTGTTGAAACCCGTGCAGTACCCGCGGCTCACCGGGTTTGGCGTAGGGCAGGTAGTGGAGCTTGCCGGCGGAGTAGGTGGCATAGCCGTGCTGGACCAGCCATGCCGGCAGCTTGACCTGGTCATCGCGGATGGCCCCTTTGTTCCCCTTGAATCCGGTGCATTTGTGCGAGTAGTTGCCGGTAATCATGGTGGCGCGGGCCGGTATACAGATCGGGTTGGGCGAGTAGGTCCGTTCGAACAACGTGCCGAGACCGGCCAGGGCGTCGTAGTGGGGGGTCTTGATCAACGGGTGCCCCATGCAGCCCAGATGATCAAAGCGCCATTGATCGGCGGAAATGAATACAATGTTCGGTCGTGATACTGGAGATTCAGGGTTGGCTGTGGTCATACGGTTCTTTCCTTTAAACATTACCTTTCAAGGTGGTGCCGGGATTCCATACGCCCTGGATGGCAATCGACCGGTGCGCGTCCGGTATACCCCTCTCATGAAACGACATTTGGTGCAAGAGGTTCTATCGCACCGGAGCTTGCTTGGAAGACGTTGCTGGGCGCCGATATCTCCTGAAGGGCCAACCCGCGTGCACGCAGTGCGCGGCTGGTGGACGGGCCCACCGACAACCAGATGCGGTCTCGTTTCGCTTCCTCGGGATAGTAGTCAAAGTAGAGGTCCACGGTCGACGTGCTGGTAAAGAGTACCCGGCCGAAGGGACGGTCGGGCAGGGCACGGTAAGGGGCGGGCCGGTTGTCGTAAAAGGTGGCGGTGACCGCCTCCAAGCCCGCCTCATTCAAGGTCGCGCGCCGCTGGGGGAGGGGGGCAACATTGGAACATGGATATAGGTAGGTCCCCTTACAATCGCGGGCGGGTCCTGCGACGAGGGCACTTAACCCCCCGTAATGGTCGACCGCCGCATCGGCGCGCAGTCCGTACCGTTCCAGTTCCCCGGCGGTGGCCGGACCCACTGCCAGCAGTTTTTTGCCGGCTAAATCCCGCGAGTCACGGTCTTTCGCGTGCCACGTTTCCATGAAGATGCGGACCGCGATGCGCGAGGGGAACAGCACCCCGTCCACTTGCGGCCAGCACCGATCGAGTTGGTCCTGTCGTTCGGTCAGCGGGCGCGGGACAAGTTGAATCAGCGGCCAGTGGATCAGGGGCCCGTGTTTGAGAAAATGGTCGGGATCGTTGCCGACAAAGAGCGTCGGCGCGGTGACGGCATGCGGACGCGGCCCCACCAGGAAGATCGCCGGTCGGCGCACGGTCAAGGTTCCCATATCCGCTAAGGCAACGGTTCGTATGGCCTCGTCACGCTCGCCCAGACATTCTCCCACGACCACGGACGTGTGGTCCGGCCAGCCGGCGTCCAGCAATTTCCGGGCGGTGCGCTGGGCTTGGCTGACGCTCATGTAGATGGCCAGATTGCCGGCACCGGGAGGCGGAATCACCGCCGGGCTGGCGGCCTGCGCCTCGTGTCCGGACAAGAGGTAAAGATGTCCCCCATCGTCGCGGTGGGTGAGGGGAGCCAAGGCGTGGGCCCCGGCCACTTGAGCAGCGGTCAAAGCCGGGATCAGGTCCACCCGGATGTGCCACGCTTCCAGAAAGGCCAATTGCTCGCTCAGGTGGGCGAAAATCAGGGGATCCCCACCTTGCAATCGGACGACGAGCCGCCCTTGCTCCGCCTGATGCAGCAGTAGACGATGGATGTCACTTTGCGCCGTGGATGCCGCACCCCCCGCTTTTCCAACCGGCATGGCCTTCTCTTTGATCCACTCCGTTATCGCCGACGGCAGCAAGCGATCATGCACCACGCAATCTGCTTGTTCCAGGTAGCGACGGGCCCGTTCGCTGAGCAGCGTCGCGTCGGCCGGACAACCGACAATGGCTACTAACCCTGCCGTTCGTCGCACGTCCAGCGGTTGCAAGGCGGCCAGCAGGTCGGCTCGGTCGTGGCGCACCACCAGCGCCAATCGCCCTTGCTGGGGTGCCGGGTCATACGGCAGGTACCGGTCGATGCGCACCGCTAGACCCAGCCGTTTTAGCGCGCAGGCGGCGATGATAACGGCGTCGTACTGGCCGGCATCCAACTGTGCCAGCCGCTGTTCGATGGTACCGCGAATAGGGCGCGCCTCGGCCTGAGGAAAGCAGCGGTCCAGTGCCGCCACCCGTCCGGGACTGCTGGTGCCGATTATACGCACGTCGTCCGGTGTCAATCCGCTGCGGACCACTAATGCGTCGCGAATATCCTGGGCCGGTAACAACGCGGCCACCGTCAGGTCCGCGCCATAGGATGCCGGCAGGTCCTTGGCAGAATGGACCGCAATGTCGGCCGTGCCCTTGAGGAGAGCGTGGTCTAGATCCCGCGTGAAGAAATCTTCGGGCACCGCGGTGTCTATGAGCGAAAGCCGCTGGTCACGATCCCCGGGCGTTTCCAGCGTTTGCGTTGACATCCGCCAGTTGAGTTCGTGCCGGGTGAGTGCGCGGCGGGCTTCTTCCACCTGTACCCGTGCCAATTGGCTGGCGCGGGATATCAGCCGACAATGGAACTCAGGGTTGGTGGGCATGGGCGGCTAATTCCTGGTGAACGGCGTGGTCGATCATGGTGCGCAACGTCTTCGTGTCATTTTTGAATATTGCGTTTACCCATTGAGGGTCGCGGGCCAAGTCAATCAACAGTTGCATGCGGCGGCGT
This sequence comes from Kiritimatiellia bacterium, assembly GCA_007134175.1. Taxonomy (GTDB): domain Bacteria; phylum Verrucomicrobiota; class Kiritimatiellia; order SLAD01; family SLAD01; genus SLLF01. The sequence continues at coordinate 3,874 of SLLF01000273.1, forward strand.
CCAGGTGGCAGAGCCGTGCGCGCTTCAGCCAGCCAATGCGCAGCCTGTTCCCAGCCGGGCCCCAAGGCGTCATCCAGCCAACGTCGCAACGTGCCCGACAGCGCCGGCGTTTGACCACCGCTGATGATGGCCAGCAGCAGTGGGCCGCGTTCGATCAAGGCGGGGTAGTGCACATCGCAGTACTCCATCTTGTCCATGGCATTGAGCGGTACACGTCGTGCCCGGCACCAACGGCTTACGGTTTCCGCCAAGGCGTCGTCGGTGGTGGAGTCGATCACCAAATCGGCCCCCGCCACGTCGCCCGGCGTGCAGGGACGGTCGAGGAGCTTGACGCGGTCGTCCTCTGCGGCGAGCTCATGGATGGCCGGTGTGAGATCGTCCGGGGTCTGGGCGGTCAGGGTAATGCGCGCCCAGTCGTATCGCAGGGCGGTGCGCAAACGGTCGGCCCCCAGTTCGCTGCCGCCGACCAGCAGTAGGTGCCGGTTTGTGGTAACCCAGCCTATCGGAAATGCAGGATGTCTGGCCATTGCGCGTTGCTAGATCGCGTATTCAGCAAATTCCGGTCGCGGCGGTTCCGTCGGCGGTTCTTCGATCATGCCCGCAGCCACGGTTTGGTGGGTGACTTCGTCCACGAGCACAAAAGAGCCGGTATGCCGGTTGCGCGTATACGCGTCAAAGATCAGCGGTTGCGTGGTGCGTAAGGTTACCCGTCCAATTTCGTTCAAGGCCAGCGGTTCCGCGGTTGCTTCGTGCGTCAACGTCTCAATGTCGACCCGGTAGTGTTGCTGGCGTACCATCGCCCGCACCACATGCGTGTTGTGCTGCAAGATATATTTTCGGGACGGCGCCAACGGCTGGTTATCCATCCAGCACAGCATGGCGTCAAACGTATGGGCAACGTGTGGCGGGTTGTCGTTGGCCACGATCATGTCGCCGCGGCTGATATCGATTTCATCGGTCAGTCGCAGGGTCACCGACATCGGCGCAAACGCGACCTCCAGCTCGCGGTCGAACGCATGGATACCGGCGATGCGGGACGTGCGGCCGGAAGGGAGTACCATGACCGGGTCGCCCACCCGGAACACGCCACCGGCAATCTGGCCGGCAAACCCGCGGAAATCCGGGTGCTCCGCAGAGCGCGGCCGGATCACGAATTGCACCGGAAACCGTTGATCCACTAAGTTACGGTCATTGGCAATGTAGACTTCCTCCAGGTGATTGAGCAGGGTTGGCCCGTCGTACCAAGGCATGCGTGCGGAGCGCGTCACAATGTTGTCGCCCTGCAACGCACTCGCCGGAATGAACGTGATATCCCGTGTGTTCAGGCGTGTGGCAAAATCCGAAAAGTCCGCTTCAATGGAGCGGAATACGGCTTTGGCGTAATCGACCAGATCCATTTTGTTCACGCACACCAGCAGATGCGGAATCCCCAGCAAGGTCGCGAGGTAGGCATGACGCCGGGTCTGCTCGATCACCCCCTTGCGCGCATCGACCAGAATGACCGCCAGGTTCGCGGTCGACGCCCCGGTCACCATGTTGCGGGTGTACTGCACATGGCCGGGCGTGTCCGCCACAATGAACTTGCGGCGCGGGGTGGCGAAATAGCGGTAGGCCACATCAATCGTGATCATCTGTTCCCGTTCCGCGCGCAGGCCATCGGTCAGGTTGGCCAAGTTCACTTCGCCGCCGCCGGTCAAGTCGGCGGAACGCTGCAGCGCCTCCAATTGGTCTTCCATGATGGATTTGCTGTCATGCAGCAGTCGACCGATCAACGTGCTCTTGCCATCGTCCACGCTGCCGGCTGTGGTGAACCGCAGCAGCTCTGTACGCGGGCCGTGCGGGTCTGGATGCGCGGTTGTCATTAGAAATACCCCTCTTTCTTCCGATCTTCCATCGCCGAATCCGAGCGTTTGTCATCGGCCCGGCTGCCGCGTTCGGTTACGCGGGCGGCGGCGATTTCGTCAATAATGGCCTCTACGGTGCGGGCTTCCGACTCAATGCAGCCGGTACAGGAAATGTCGCCGATCGTGCGGACGCGCACGTTCAGCGTCTGCGGTTGTTCATGCTTCTTCAGCGGCAACAGATCGCTGACGGGCAGCCATTGGTTGTCCCGGCGGACCACCGCGCGCGGGTGGGAAAAATAGATGGAGGGCAATTCCAGCGCCTCGCGCGCGATATATTGCCACACGTCCATTTCCGTCCAGTTGCTGAGCGGAAACACACGCATATGTTCGTCCGGATGGATATGTCCGTTATAAAGGTTCCACAATTCCGGCCGCTGGTTCTTGGGGTCCCATTGACCAAAGGCGTCCCGGAAGGAAAAGACCCGCTCCTTGGCACGCGCTTTTTCCTCGTCGCGCCGGGCGCCGCCGATCGCGCAGTCGAACCGGAATTCTTCGATGGCGG
>SLLF01000018.1 GCA_007134175.1 Kiritimatiellia bacterium
CCCTTCGTCCTTCAGATAAACTCCACGTAAGCCAGCCAATGCACCCAAGCGCGGTGCGGGATAAAGCGGGGTGCCGCCCACGCGCAACGGCGGGGCTGACGATCCGTCCCGTAGCGGCAACAGGGCACTAAAGCGAAATTGATCGGTGCGGTCCCCGGCGGCAAAGGGTTGCCGCGGATCCAGGCCGGCCCGGATGGCGGCGTAATCGTACTGCACGTCCAAGTTGCCACCACAGGCGGGACAGACATAATCCGTGAAGGTCGGCGGCCATTTTTCACCACACGCTAAACAGGTAAATCCTATCATGCTCATTCCTTTCGTCTGCCCCTATTTGCCTTGTCATCCACCGCGCACAGCGTCTAAGAAGCACCCTATCTCGGACTGGCCCATCTCTTTTACACCGTATTGAAATGCGTAACAAGCCGGAGCACACCTGACAGGGCGGATCCAACCTGCCGGAGGTTACACGTCAACGGTATCATCGGGCTAATCGCCGCTCCATTATCAGACCATAAGCCTCGGAGCGGCCCCGCTTCAGGAACCGGAAAACAGAATCCATACTTGCCGACGCCCTTTAGCTTTGGCACCCTCGCAGGACGAAAACCATGCAGGAAAGGTGCACGCGATGGGCATACATATCGGCCTAGTGGGTTTGGGATTTAGACGAGGCGGAACTCATGAGTGTAGACTTCACGCCCAACGGTCACGGCGGCTCACACCCCTACCTGGTGCACGAGTTCGTCTCGGCCGTCGCCGAAAACCGGCAGCCGGCTATCCACGTCTGGGAAGCGGTGCGTTACATGGCCATGGGGGTGGCTGCCCATCAATCAGCCTTAAAAGCCGGTGAAACGGTGGCAGTCCCAGACTGGGGCGATGGCCCTTAATCAATGGAGTAACATGAATCACAACAGCGCGAAACTTCAAATCGAGCGAGCAATCCGGTCTGTCGCCAAGACAGCAGATGACCTGGTACGCTCCATAGGGTCCTATGCCGAACGGCCTTTCCTGGAACATCGGTCCGCGCAGGCATTGGCCGATTTCCTGCAGCGCCAGGGATTCAAGGTGGACTTTCCTTTCAAACAGATCCCGACTGCGTTCCGGGCCGAGCGGGGTCGAGGTAAACCGTCCATTGGTATCCTCGGCGAATACGACGCGCTACCCGATTGCGGCCGGGCACCCGGCACGTGGGGGCATGGCTGCGGACATAATCTACTGGGTGTTGCCAGCGCGGTGGGGGCAATCGCTGCGGCTGCGGTGCTTGAGCAAAATAAACAACCGGGGAAGATCGTCTATTACGGTTGTCCGGCGGAAGAGGTGTTGGCCGGGAAAGCCTACATGGCGCGGGATGGTGCCTTCCGTGAACTTGACGCGTGCTTGGCGTGGCACCCGGGGACACAGACCAACGCCACCTATCACGGGGGGGCGGCATTGGATTCAATCCTGTATGCGTTCCATGGGCGGACCGCCCACGCCGCCAGACCGCAAGGCGGCAAAAGCGCCCTGGACGGGGCGGTGCTGTTCGACGTGGCGGTCAACTACCTGCGGGAATCTATCCCGGAAAATGTCCGCATCCATGCGGTCATTGTTGACGGGGGCGATGCCCCTAACGTGGTGCCCGCCTACGCGCGCAGTTGGTATTACATCCGCGGCCGGGACCGGGCCGAAGTGGATGAGGTAAGGAAACAAGTGGAAGATTGTGCCCGTGGTGCCGCGATCGCCACTCAGACGACCTATACCTCCACCCGGATCGCCGCCATATACAGCCGCCTGCCTAATGACGCCCTATTCGAACTGGTCACCCAGCAACTGGCCTTTTTCGGCTCGACGTCCGTGACGGCGGCGGACAAACAGCGCGCCCGCCAATTAGGATTTACGGGCACCTTTCAAGGTAGACGGCCACTGACGGGTAGAGGAGAACCAGGACGCGCGTCCAGCGACGAAGATACCGTCAGTCGCCTAACGCCATTGGGGCATTTCCGGATGGCCACGCAAGCGGTAGGAACGCCGAGTCACCACCGTTTGCTCGCGGAGCAATCCGTGCTCCCCTTTGCGCTGCGCGGCATGAAACAGGCGGGCAAAGTACTGGCCGGTACGGCCGTCGAACTGATCAGCCACCCCCACTGGTTGGCTCGCGTGCGTAACGAGTTCAAGCGGCGCACCCGCGATACCCGCTTTGACCCCTTGATTCCCAAAAGGCAGAAACTGCCGGCAATCTGGGTCGGCGAATAGCGCGCCGAGTTATTTCACTGCGGCCCAGGTTTCCAGTTGTTGCAGGATCGGGTCATCCGCGCCGTACGGCCCGGGATGGTAATGCACACGCCAGTCATCGAAGATATGACGGGCGCCATATGCACGGACAAAACCCCAGTACGCGGACCAGGCGGTAACCGCCTGATGAGCGGCAGCCCGTAACTCGGATGATACCGGTGCGGTCGCTTCCCCCTCCGGCCCCGCCAAGGCATAGGCTTTTTCAGTAGCCCGCAAGGCGTCACCATGCAAGCGGGTGTAGTCCAACCCACGCGCCAGGAATTCGATACGGTCCAAGGCGGTCGGGTCCGCTTCAGCCTGAAGGCGCGCCGTCTCCAGCTCCTCCTGACGCGCTTGGAGGAAGGGTACATCATAGAGATGGGTCAGCGACAACCGCAACATCTTAGCCGGCGGCAGGGTGGTACCGCTTTTCGTTTCCCGCCACCGTTCGGCAAAGGCATTGAAGTAGGTGCGCACCGTCGGAGCGGCCGCGCCGAACCCACTGCGACAATAGTCCTCCACCAAGGCATCTAGCGATGCCGCTGGATCCCAAAGAAAACGCGCCGCCAGGTAGAGATTCAAACCGTTGTTGGCGAATCCGTGACTTTGGCCCAGGAACATGTAGCGGACGCCCGCTTTGTAAAAAGCCGGCATTGTTGAGGCGATCAACTCAGGGAAGAGGCGGTGCTGTTCAATCCACGATCCGTGGGCGTAGTATTCGTATACGCCAAGGTGCTTGGTGCACCCGGCCAACTCATGCAGATGATCAAACGCCATGTCACGCTGTGGTTCCGCCCAGAACATCGCCCCCATTACACAATACTGGGCGATAACGTTGTCCGGAAACCGATGATGCTGCGGCGGACGCCGGCAATCCCCGTAGATCAACGTCAACAGCAGCTTGTCGGGAAAACGCTCGGCCACCCGCGCACTGACCTGTTGCATGTGCCAGGCCAACCGGTCCGTTATGGAGGGGCGATTGAGATACTTTTTGCTGCTCTCCAATGTGCCGGCGGGATTGGGTACACCTTTCAAATCAGCCACCCCGGCAGCCTCGTCAATACGCCGACAGGCTTCGCATGCACACGAACCGCCACCGTCGTTGAGCGCCAGGCTACAGACATCCAAGTCCGGCTCGCTTTCAAAGCGCGCGATGGCGTAGTCGGCCATAAGACGGATCACGTCGGGGTTCGAAAGGCACGGCTGATTATGGTGCTTGCCATCGAACGGTTCGGCATCCCGTTTACCGTCCACTAAGGCATAGTATTCAGGATGGCTTTTGCCGTAGACCTCTGGCGGGGCGATCTCGGCCCAGCGATGGCCGCAGGCGGTTCGCAACCCGCCCAAGCGGTTGCGGCGGCACCACACCTCGTAGTCGTCCAGGTAGGCCAATGGCAAGCGCAGTACCGCGTGCTGGCCGGTCACGATGTCCTGTCCGCCCCGCTGGCCGTATACGGCGCCGCCGCCGTGCATAGAGCGCCATACAAACGCCGGCTCCTGGCGGATGGTGCCGACCGGCCAATCCAGATTGCGGCACGGTGGTACCACCTCGCCGGATGGACCCGGCCAGAGCCAGCGTATACCGCAGGCGGTTTCCAGGAAGTGATAGACCGCGTGGTGCATCGCCTGAACCGTCCGGGCGCGTAATTCGACCCGTGCCGGGTCAGCGATAATCTCGAATTCCTCGCGCTTCAGCGGAAGCCGCGCATCGCACACCAGCGCCAATACGACCGGATAGTTGGCTTCATACTGCGGCACCCGTTGCCCCAGGCAACGCTCCAGATACCCGACCAGCTCATCGGCAACCCGCAGGATGCGGGCACTGTTTTGCGGCGGTTCCCGGTTCAACGTAAAATGGATTTGTCCCTCCTGCACCAGGAGAACCCGGTCCGTAGCCGGTGGGGATTTCGCCTTACTCATCGTCAATTCCTTGAATGATCATGTCCTCTATCGGCCCATCCGTGACCACGGCCGTCGGCACCTCGTGAATCAGATTGTCCCGCACACGAACACGAGCCATACCGCCGCCACGCGACTCCTCTGTCAACCGAATGCCTACAGCCTCGGTCGTCGAGGAAAAATCCGTCAACAGGTTGCCGGAAATAACGATTTGATCCATTCGCGGTGGCACCTCACCGCCTGCTGAGTGGTTGCGAAAGACAATACCGGCAACCTCCTGGTCACCACCATGAAAGGCGTACAATTCGTTCCCTTGCACCATCCAATTTTGCTCTTCGCCGATTTCCCTCGCGCCAGTGGCAATATAGCAAGTGATGCCGGCGATCGGACCCGCCTGGCTTGCAGGATGGGCTAAGCGGTTATTCACGATCGTCAAGTGGCCGCCCCGCCGGGAGACGATGCCCGTTGTAAAGCCCTCGACAATATTGCCGGACACCAGCAGCTCCTGCGCACGCAAGTCGATGCCGCGCGGATTCGGAAATGAGGGGTTCTCGTAACGTATGATGTTACCCGCGATGATCGACGAATGAGCCGGATTCCGGATACGCTGTGATTCGCGTCGCAGGCCCACGAAGGCGATGGCCCCGACGCGGCCGCCCGCATCGATCAGTAGGTTATCGACCACATGCGCGTACGAGACCTTGACATAGATACCCTGGCCGCGCGGACCCGTGGTCCGCACATTCTCGATGCGGTTGTTGGCGACACGAAAACCTACGCCATACCCTTGGATACCCACGACATGTGCGTCCGTCTCGTTGATAATGTCGCGGATAACGTTATCGGCAATCGTGACATTATGGCGAAAGAATCCCTCACCGGCATCGTTATTGCCCACCATGATCCCACGAAAGCTCAAGTCCTGCAGTGTGTTACCGGTCAGATCAGCCCTGGCGATGCGACTGTTATGCAAGGCGATGCCGACATGCGCATGGCGTACTCGACAATCGCGGATAGCTATGTGGTGGATTAGCACGTCGACGGCCCCCTCGGTGCGAATCGCCGTGTGCACCTGCTCAAATCGCAGCCCGGTGATATCCACCCGGTCGTAATCCACGACCGGATCATCAACGGCTAACAGGATACCGGTGCCGGCCGCCCCGATGGCAAGGTCTTGAATGCGGATTGCCGGACCGCCCCGCAATACGAGAAGCGGACGGTGGCGGCCGGGCACCGTCACCCCATCCCAGTCCGACATGGGTCGCGAGCGCAACCTATCAACATGCCCGGAGTCCAGCACCAGCACCGAGGCATCCCCTTGCCCGCGCAGCGTGACCGGTCGGTCGGACGGCATCTCAATCGGGGCCGACAGCACAAACACACCTGATCCCAGGATAACCGTTCCGCCACTGGCCGGCAGCGCATCCAGTGCCGCCTGGATGGCAGGCTGGTCGTCCTGACCGGATGGTTGCAGTTCCGTTGCCGCAGCGTGTGCGTGGAGCTGAAGACCAGCCACTCCCGAAAGAATTAACCCGCAGACTTTGACCCGCCAATATGCATTCATATGTTACTCCCGTATCTAGCCACGGCACACTCAACAATCGTCGAGGTCTGCCCGTGACACACAATCCATGACGATTACATCGCGCACTACCAGCTGCCGGTCTGCCTGGCCCACTCCACCATATCGATGAGCGCGATTACGCGAGGGCAAGAAACCCCTACCGCTCAAGAATCAGGCTATACCCCCACACTATGAAGAGGCTCCCGCCACCCACTGTGAGCATGCGTGACGTTTCAGCCTACGCCCCCATCGCCTTCTGCGCGGCACCATACCGCGCCCAAAACGAATGAAGGAATGATAGCACATTCCAAGGCGTTTGTCTACCCCCTCCATTTTTTTAAAATCATTGTAGACTGTTGCAGCGCAATGTGTTATAAACCGACATTACGCGCAAGAACGGGTCTGGACACGCAGGAAGGAGACGAAAGCGCATGCCGAACACGCAACCCCAAACCCCGCTGGGCCAGATGTGGAACAGCATCCAGTCGTGGCTCTTCCCGGTACTGGAGGACGAAATCGGGGCACTCGATGA
>SLLF01000122.1 GCA_007134175.1 Kiritimatiellia bacterium
CATTGGCCGCAAAGATATCCGCCAGCGTCGTCTCTTCCGCGCGAAGAATCGAGCGCCCCCAGCAGGTGGCCCAGGCACCGTTGCGCAGCGGATGACGCCCAGTCAACAGCGCTCCACGGGTGGGCGTGCACAACGGTGACACATGGAAATCCGTCAGACGCAACGCCTCGCCGTAAAAGCGATCGATATTCGGTGTCCGGATCCAGGGATTGCCCGTACAGCCCAAATCACCGTAACCCTGGTCGTCGGTCATGACCAGAATCACATTAGGTTGGCGTTGGCTAACTTTATTCATGGCAGGCACTCCTCCATCGTTCACCCGCTGGGGACAAAATCTTTGCAGGCTTGCACATAGGCCTCGATATTGGCCCACGGCACTTCAGGTTCGAGCATATGGGTCGGACAACACAACAGTCCGCCGGCAGATCCCGCCTGGTCCAGATTCCGATGAACCGTGGTGCGCACGTCGTCCGGTGTGCCGAACGGCATGGTGGTCTGGGTACCCAGCGTTCCGTCAAAGGAGATCCGATCCCCGTAACGTGCGTGCAGGTCTGCAAAATCCATACTCTCCGGCTGTACCGGATTAAGAATATCGACGCCCACCTCGAGCCAATCCGGTATAAATGGTTCGACAAAGCCGTCGCTGTGATAGAACACCAGGATATCCGGACGGACAGCCCGCACGGCCGCGATGACCTTGGCCAGCCGGGGTTTCAGCCATTCACGATACATTTCCGCAGACATGAGCGGGGCGTGCTGCATGCCGACATCGTCACCGAGTTCGATGATATCCACGCCCGCCGCCGCGAAAGCCACGGCGCGTCGGCAACTGTTTTCGGTAATGATGTCAAGCAGGACCGTCGCCTTCTCGTCCGCTTCGTACATATCCATCATCAGCGCCGGCATGCTGCGCAGGTACCAGGCGGTCTCCCAAATGGTGCATTGCATCTGGCCCAGCGCCGCCAAACCGTCACGGTGGATTTCCGCTGTGACGGTGCGCATCTCGTCAATCGCCTGGGCGTCATACTGGGGGTACGGATACGCTTTGATTTCTTCCAGGGACGTGGCGGTGGCCAGCGGATGGTGCATCCGCGTCATGTGCGCGGCGGCCACACTGCCGGGTTCGCGCGCCACACCATAGTCACTGAAACGAGTGCCCGGCGCCAACGGCTCGGGATAGTAACGAGCCCAGTCCACCGGGGGGCGCGGCACGGGTTGCAAGGGGGGCACCCCCCGACGGCCAAAGCCCTCCGGATAGTCGAAGTACTCGCCATAAGCGGCTTCACCGGCCCGCCGCTCGTACTCCGCCTGCAGCGCGGGACAGAGCTTAAGGCGGACCGGCGCATGCGCATAGCCTTGCCGCCGGTAAAGTCGCAGAATATTTTCGCGGGGCGTCATGACTTGTTCTCCTGGTTCATTTCTTCCGAAGGCCGGGGGGTGAGGGTTGGGGCAAAGGGGAGCCGTAAAGGTGCGGGGCGGGTCGCGTGCAGGACCAGCACGAGTGACTGCGCGGCTTCTCCCGGCGGGATGGCCAACTGTTGCCGCTGGCCGTCATCCACCGGCGTCCAGTCGCAACGCGCTCCGTTGCGCCAGCATTCCTTGACCAGGCCCAACGTGGGGAAAACAAGGTGGCCGCCACGGCGGACCACGGTGTCGGGGACGGTGACCACGGTATGCAGCAAGGCCCAGTCCCCCGCTGCCAGCGCCACGGAGGAGTCGGTGGAGAAGGCTTCCCACGTGTTCATGTCGTCCGCATTGATCCGGGCGGTGGGATCCGGCCGGGCGTCATGACGAGGGGAAAGCTGCCACGCCGTCAGGCACAGCGCGGGTTCGGCCGTCGGCCATACCGGACATCCGGGCACAACCGGGCGCACGGTCCATTCCGCCACACCCGTTTCCAACCCGTCTGATTCCGCATAGAGGCGTACGGATGGGGTGATCGACTGCGCCCCCCCGTGCCCATCGTGCCGGACCAGTACCTGGGCCAAGCCATGGTAGAGGCGCCGCACCGGTTCGGTTTCCGGATCGTGGTCGTTGGGGTCGCCGTTGCCCGTTCCGGCCACCACCGCCGGGCCTTCCACCCGGAAACGAATGGTTTGCGCGGCGGTCGGCACTTCGCGGCCGTCGTCGTCCACCACCGCCACCCGTACCGGCACGCAGTCATCCCCATCTCCCAAGAGGACGTCGCGGTCAGGGGTCAAGACGATTCGCTGTGCGCGCCCGGTGGTCTCGATCCGCTGGGTCTGCGCCTCTCCGTCCGCCCAGACCGCGCGGGCCTCCAGACAGCCCGGTTCGTACGGTACCAGCCATTCCGGCCAGTGGTCGGGCTTAACCGCCCGGGTCTCCAGTTCCCGGCCATTGACGGCCAGCGTAACGTGCGCCGCATTGGTGATGACCACAACCCGAATCGGCTGGCCGACAGCGTCGGGCCAGTTCCAGTGGGGAAAAATAAACAGCGTCCGTTCGGTGGACCGCCAATGGGTTTTTTTGATGTAGTACGCCGTCTTCGGATGGCCGCACAAGTCGAGCATACCGAAGAATGAAGAGGCGCTCGGCCAGCCGCAAGGCATGCCCTCCCCATGATAGTCAATCCCGGTCCAATGGAAACCGCCCGCCATAAACGGGCGGCTGGCGATATCCACCCAGCTCCGGGCGTACGATGAGCCCCACGCCACAACCTCGTCGTCGTAGGCCGCCACCCACCCGCGCCCGAGGTCCGTGCGCGTTTCCCCGCGGGACATCACCCCGCCCCCATCCTCGGTACTGATCAGGCAGCGATCCGGGTGTGCCTGGTGATAGTCGTCATACCGCTCGGGCTGGTAATTGATGCCCACCACGTCCAGCACCTCGCCTAGGTGGCGTTCGGCAAAGAGCCCGCCGTTCATAGCGGCGGTGACCGGCCGGGTGGGGTCCAGCGCACGGATGCAGGCGCGCATGCGCCGGGCGATTTCCACGCCGGTACGCGTCGACTGGAGGGGCTCCTCGTTGCCCAGACACCACATGAACACAGCGGGATGGTTACGGTCGCGCCGCACGATGGCGGCCAGCTCCCGCAACGGGGCTTCCGCGCAGCTGAACGCGCGTACCTCGTCCAGCACCAGCAAACCGAGCCGGTCGCAGCAGTCGAGTAAATCGGTGTGCGGTGGATGATGTGCGCACCGGTAGGCGTTGGCGCCCATTTCCTTCAAGCGACGCAACCGGTATTCCAGCAAACTAACCGGCACGGCCACACCAACCCCGGCATGGTCCTGGTGGCAGCATACCCCTTGGATCTTGTACGGCTTGCCGTTCAACCTGAAGCCCTCCGCCGGATCGAATGCGACGGTGCGAAAACCGGTGAACACCGTGCACCGGTCCGCCAAGCCATCCGCCCCGACGAGTTCGCAGCGAACGGGGTACCGCACCGGATGTTCCGGTGCCCACCTTTGCGGGGACCGGATGGTAAAATCGCAACGCAGCGTGGCATGCCCGTCACCCGGAACGGCGACCGGTTGCTCGTCGCCCGCCAACGTTGTCCCGCTCTCATCCACCAGTGCCACGCGCAGGCGGCCGGACCGATCCGCCCCGGAACGGTTCCGTACTTCGGCCTCGATCTGAACCTGCCAGGTATCCCCGTCCTGCCTGACCGGACGGACCAGGACGCCATCGGTGGCGATGTGCAGCGCGGGGCGGACATGCACGGTCACGTCGCGATAGATGCCCGCTCCCTCGTAATACCAGCCCTCGCGTTCATTCGCGTCCACCCGCACGGCCACGACATTGACCGAGTCGCCAAAGCGGGCGAAGGGCCCGATGTCCATCCGAAACGGAATCGCCCCGCTGAAACTGCGGTAGAGCAAGGCGCCATTGACCCAGACGGTGGCGTGCGTGGCGGCGCCACCGAACGCGAGCTCTATGTCGCGATCCTGCCACATGGCCGGCAGTCGGAAATAGCCGCGATACCAGCCCACGCCGCCGCGCCGGAATCCCTGCGACAGGTTGGCCGCCGGATCGACCGGCTGCGCTATAGCCCAATCGTGCGGGACGCACACGGACCGCCAATGGGCGTCGTCATAGAAGGGTGCTGCCGCGCCGGACGCCTTGCCGGTCTTGGCATTGTTGTAGCTGGCATGGTGCCCGGATACGGGAGGAAACGGTATGTCCCCCTCGTGGAACCGCCAACCGTCGCGCAGCCGGAAGACACCGCCCTCCACGGGGAAATCGGTTATTGAAACAGGCGCTTTCTCATAGATGCCGGTCATATCGCTACTCTTTCAGCTCCAGGGCCACTCGTCGTTTTCAGTCGGTTCCAATGCTTCCATCTCCGCACGCCAGCGACGTAACCGGTCGTGCATGACACGGGTACGCTCCGGATAAAGCCCGGCTACGTTGCATGACTCACCGATGTCGTTTCGCAGATTGTACAGTTCCAGCCGTCCGTCTTCATAGAATGCTATCAGTTTCCAATCGCCCGCACGAATACTACTGCCCGGCGTACCGCCTTGATTACCGTAATGTGGATAATGCCAGAAGATCGCTTCGCGCGCCAAAGACGGTTCACCTTTAAGCAGTGGCACAAGGCTGACCCCGTCCAGGTGCTGCTGCAGCAGCAGCGGCAAGCCGGCCATTTCCAGAATCGTTGGATAGAAGTCCGGGCTGGTCACGGGCACACGGCAGAGACGATTAGGGGAAGTCACCCCTGGCCAATGAATCAGGAGTGGTTCCCGGGTGCCGCCTTCGTACATCCAGCCCTTGCCCTCGCTCAACGGCGCATTGCACGTGGGGCAGCCTGCGGCCGTGGCGAGCCCTCCGTTGTCCGACGTAAAAATGACCACGGTGTCGTCGGCTATGCCTTGTTGTGCCAGCTCCGCCAACAAACGGCCGATATTGGTGTCCAAGCCTTCCACCATGGCGGCATACACAGGATCCGATTGGACCAATCGACGCCGAATACGATTCTTGACGCTGTGGCTCTTCGGGTGCACCTCGCCCTCTTCAAACGTCTTGACCCGGTCCAAACCCAGCGCACGGGCCTTGGCCTCGTACTTAGCGACCAGGTCCGGTTTACCCTGGATCGGCGTGTGCACGCTGTAATGCCAGCAATTAAGGAAAAACGGGCGTTGCGGGTCGCGGTCACGGATCAACCGGATCGCCTCGTCCGTCAACCGGTCGGTCAGCTCCTCGCCGACAGGGCCATCCTCCAGCGTGGGGATTTGGTAGGGGCTGAAATAGCCCGCCGGGGGATGGCCGAAATGACAGCCGCCGACATTAATGTCAAAGCCGTGTTGTTCCGGCCAGTAGGCTTCCGCGCCAAGATGCCACTTGCCGACGTGCCAGGTGGCGTATCCCTGCCGTTGCAGCGTACGGGCCAGGCTTTGCTCCCGGGTATCCAGATACGGCACGTAGGGCGCATCGACCAAACGGGCACGTACCGGATGATCTGTTCCCGACCAGGAGATCCAATCCGTCAATCCCAAGCGGGCCGGGTACTTGCCGCTGAGCAGGCTGGCGCGCGTAGGCGAGCAAACCGGGCAGGCGGCATAGGCATCGGTAAAACGCAGGGATCGCGCTGCCAAGGCATCCAAATTCGGCGTTTCATAGAACGGACTGCCGTAGCAGCTCAAATCCATCCATCCCAAATCGTCAATCAGGATAAAGATGATATTGGGTCGGCTCATGAATCAGGATGCTCCAAGGCTCGCGCCGGGCGGATATCGGGCACGGCTTCGCCCGCTGCTTGCATGCGTTGCTTCAGTCGCTCGGCCAGTTCCCGGCGGATGTCGGCGCAGGCGGAATCGCGCACGAGGTTATGGCGTTCGTGCGGGTCGCTATCGAGATCGTAGAGGTATTCCTCCTCGTACCAGTCGCTCGCCGGATCGGTACCGGTCCGGTCCGGCGCGAACACGCTGTACTTCCATTGACGCGTGCGAATGGCGCGCCCGCACTGGGATTCGCTGATCTGTAGAAACACCTCATCCGGCCACGACGCGGCCCGGCCCTCAAGCAACTCCTGAAGCGGCCGACCGCGCATTTCAGGCGGCGGAGTCAGACCGGCCGCCCGGAGCAGAGTCGGAGGCAGATCGATCAAGCTGACCAGTTCTGGTCGTACCTGTCCGCCCGTAAAACCCGGACCGCGCAGGATTAGCGGGACCCGAATGCACGCATCGTGACAGGCCCGCTTGTATTCGGCGGTCCGCGTACGGAAGTGCGACCCGTGATCGCTGGTATAGATCAGCAGCGTGTTGTCGGCCA
>SLLF01000165.1 GCA_007134175.1 Kiritimatiellia bacterium
CATCGGGGTGCCACTTTTTCTGGCGCAGGCCGTTGGGGTGGCGTTCTACATCACCGGTTTCGCCGAGGCGGTAGTGGGCCAAGTCGACGTGTCACGCGGACTGGCTATGCTCCCCTTCGCCCTGACCGAAATCCGGTTCATTGCTATCATCACTCTGGCGACACTGATCATAGTGACCCTGATCTCGGCCAACCTGGCCTTGCGTGCGCAAATATTGATCATGGGACTGATTGCCGCGTCGCTGGTCTCTTTCTTTCTGGGGCAACCACTAACGGAGGCACCACCAGCACCTGCCGTGGACATTGCCACACGATTGCCCTTCTGGGTCGTGTTTGCCGTTTTCTTTCCGGCGGTCACCGGGATCGAGGCCGGTTTGGCCATGTCCGGCGACCTGAAGGATCCAGCCAAGGCACTGCCGCGCGGCACTCTGGGCGCGGTAGGCGTCGGCTATCTGGTCTATATGGCCATTCCGGTCGCGTTGCTCCATTTCGTGCCGGACCCGGATTGGTTGCTCATTGATCCATTCATCATGCGCTCGGTGGCGCGCTGGGGCCTGCTGATTCTACTGGGTGTCGCGGCGGCGACATTGTCCAGCGCGTTGGGTGCGCTGCTGGGCGCACCGCGGACGTTGCAGGCCTTGAGCCGTGACCGTGTACTTCCCGGGTTTATCGGACGCGGATTCGGCCCGAACAACGATCCGCGCTTGGCCACGGTCGTGACCTTTGCAGTGGCGTTGGTGGCGATTCTGCTGGGCGATCTCAACCTTATCGCTCCGGTTCTGTCCATGTTCTTCCTGACCTCGTACGGCCTGATCAATTTATCGGCCGGTTTGGAAGGCTTGATCGACAGTCCCAGCTGGCGACCGCGTTTCCACGTGCACCCCGCTTGGTCTTTACTGGGCGGACTGGCCTGTTTTGCGACCATGTTCATGATCAACGCCGGCGCTACGTTTCTGGCGGTCACGGTTATTGTGGTGCTTTACATCACCATCAAACGCCGCAAGCTACGGGCACAATGGGGCGATATGCGCTATGGCATTCTGATGCTGCTGTCGCGTTTCGCTATCAGCCGACTGGCCGGGCGCAGCGCCGAGGAACGTACTTGGCGCCCGAATATCCTGGTCCTGAGCGGTGCCCCGCAATCGCGCTGGTACTTAATTGAGCTGGCGCATGCACTAGTCCGCAGCGCCAGCGGCATGACCGTGGCGGCGATTGTGGTCGGCGATCAATGGGTGACCGAGCGCATTCGCGCCTTGCGCCACAGCATCGAAGAGTACCTGCTGAAACGCGACATTGATTCGCTCGTCAAGGTGATGCGCGACGACGACTTCTATTCCGGTGCCGAAGCGCTGGTCAAGGCGTACGGCTACGGTCCTATCCGCCCCAATACCGTCATGATGGGTGACAGCGACGACGAGGCGTCAGCGGACAAGTATGCCCGTCTCATCCTGGCCGTCCACCGGATGGACCGCAACCTGGTGCTGGTACGCGAAAAAGCATCTGACACCCCACCGGAACCGGTAGCCGAGCCTGTCATCGACATCTGGTGGAGCGGGCAGCAAGCCAATATCGGATTGGTACTGACCCTTGCCCACCTGTTGCAACGCGCCCCCGCCTGGAACGACGCTCGTTTGTGCGTGAAACGAATTGTAACAGAGGATGTCGACCGTGCTCAAATCGAAGGCTCTATTGGCGATCACCTTGCGGCCCAGCGCTTGGACGTGGAGGTGGAACTAATCACTGCGAAACCGGGCCACGACGTGCTGCAGACGATAACCGCCTCGTCGCAGGAGGCCGCGCTGGTATTTCTGGGCTTACGAACGCCGGAACCCGATGAAACCGTCCAATCCTACGCCGACTACTATCGACATTTGCGAACGCGAACAGACGGGCTGCCGGTAACGTGCGTACTAGCGGCCAACCGGGTTGACTTTGAGCAAATCATCGGGCTGGGCTAGTGGTGCAGCAGATGATGATAAATCTCGCCACGCACATCGTTGTGCGGAGGTGGCACGGATGACGCAGCCATATCCGCCAGGGAAAGTGAATCCGAGGCTTGCGCGAAGAGCTGGCCGCCTTGATCATAAATACTGACAATTAGACCGGAATGACGATGGCCGCGCATACGGTCATGAACGTGCCGCGACATGGACCGATGCTCATCCAGGCCATACCGCACGCCGGCACCGTCAATCACAACCACTTGGCCATTGGCGATCCGGGGCAATGGGATATGCTCGGTGCGCATGAGGACAAATCGTGCGCTTTCGGCGAGCGGATTAGCAAAGTATTGAATAACCGCCACCCCCGCGGTCAGCGTTTCCCGCGGTGAGGGACGGAGGATCATGCGCGGGTAATGCGCAATCTCCCCATAAATCCAATGGGCATAGTGCGTCCGGGATTGGTGCGTGAGATGGGATTCTTCCCGCAGGAACAGCTGGATGCGAGCCCGGTGCGCCACGGCACGACTATGCGCTGTATGACGAACATTGAGCTCACTCGCTTCGATGGACGGTTCCGCGCCGTGGCGATAAACCCCGTTACCCCAGTTTACCTGTAGTTCCGGGGCCGGGGTCGGCTGTGCAGCTCGTGCGTTATGATGAGCCGTCAATCGATTGGCCTCCCGCAAGGCAGGCAGTGTCTCAAGCCGGGCTATTTCCTGGCGCAGCTGCTGTGCATCTTCTATCTGCCCGCGCTGCACCAAGTCCCGCATCAGTCGCTCCAATCCTGCCCGGTAACGGTCAATCAACTGTTGTACCGCCAACGCATTTTCAAGAAAGGTGCCTGAGCGGCGGGCTTCGATGTACAACGCTTGCAAATCGTCCAGCTCAGTCAATTGGCCCGTCTTGTCCGTCTCTGTCACAGACCTCGTCGCCGCAAAACGGTTCCGCTCCGCCTGCAGGTAGATCACACCATCTAAACTGCCCGCTGCCTGCCTGGACGCCTCCAAAGCCCCCAGTTCGCGCTCGTAGAGATCGTTTAGCCTGTCCCTTTCCTGTCGATACTCCGCCTCCAGCCTTTCCAAGGCCTGTATGAAGCGGACCTGCGCCCCCTCGGCGCCGGGCGGCAATACCACAGGGGGTTCTGCCGCTATCAAGGCTACGGCCACCAGCAACACGGCAACAAGGCACACCAAATAAACCAATCGGTCCCTGACCCATCGACTTGGGCCACCGTGTACGGGAACTATATTCATGATCAACATGACCGGATCAATCGCTCCAGGCGAGGACACTCGACTACCTACGCATACGAGTTTGCCCATGTCGGATGGCTTGTCAATTGTTCTTTGGTATCCTGGCTTTGGGATACGCCGATACAGACACGGCAAGTCCGCTACTTTCTACTTGCCATATCACGATCGTTAATGCCTAACTCGCCAATCCCCCGCTTGCATGCTACCGGGCACGGGACCTTGGCCACGCCGGACCAAAAAGCGTTGGACGACACCCTCTACCCAAGCCGGAACGGAATAATGAAAGTAATCGTGATCGCCTTACTAGTTGGAGCTGGTGCAATCCCTGTTTATGCAGCCGAGGCAGCCAACACATCCGCTGACGGCCTCACGGAGCGCATGATGTTGCTGGCGCTGCAATTAGGAATCATCATATTCGCCACGCGGCTGGGCAAATGGGGATTCCAAACCATGAAACTGCCCGGGGTGCTGGGCGAACTGGTCAGTGGCATCGTCATCGGACCGTTTGCATTCGGAGGAATACGTCTTCCGTGGCTGCCATACGGGCTCTTTCCAATGGCTGATCCGCTCACCCCGATTACGCCCGAACTACATGCTTTTGGTGCCGTGGCGGCCGTCATTCTACTCTTTGATGCCGGCCTTGAAACCGATCTAAAACTGCTCATGCGCTACAGTTTCGCGGGCACGCTGGTCGGTGTTGGCGGCATTTTAGTTACCTTTGCTACCGGTGCATGGATCACCTCCTTGCTGGCCCCGCGCATCGTGGGTATACCGCTGCCTTTAACACACCCCATATGCCTCTTCATGGGCGTCATATCCACCGCCACCTCCGTGGGTATCACCGCCCGCGTCCTTTCTGAAAAACGCAAGCTCGATTCACCGGAAGGGGTGACCATTATTTCAGCCGCCATAGTGGATGATGTGTTGGGTATAATTATGCTGGCTGTGGTGGTGGGTATTGCGAGCGCATCGACGGGCGGTGAACCGATTCATTGGAACCTGGTGACCTGGATTGGGGTGAAAGCGCTGGGTGTCTGGCTGTTGGCCAGCGCCATCGGTGTGCTGGCTGCACGCCGCATCGGTCTTCTGCTGAAATGGTTTCGCGAACCCACCGCCATAGCCTTGATGGCCTTGGGTTTGGCTCTCATGCTGGCAGCGGCATTCGAGCAGGCGGGACTAGCCATGATTATCGGGGCCTATGTCATGGGTGTGTCCTTATCCCTGACGGACATCCGGCATCTCATTCGCGAGCAACTGAAACCGGTCTATGCGTTCTTCGTGCCGGTTTTCTTCTGTATAAGCGGGATGCAGATTAACCTACAAGCCATCATCTCGCCGACGGTCTTGTTGTTCGGCATCACCTTCACGGCCGTGGGGATTCTGGCAAAAGTACTGGGTTGCAGTTTGCCGTCGCTGCTGGTCCGATTCAATCTACTTGGTGCTGCCCGCATTGGCGTCGGCATGGTCCCGCGCGGTGAGGTTGGGCTCATCATTGCCGCCATCGGCACGAATATCGCCTTAACCGCCGACGGCCAACCACTGCCACCCGCATTATTTGCCTCGGTGGTGTTCATGGTCATGTGCAACACCCTGCTGGCCCCGATAGTACTCTCCCGCCTGCTGGCGATTCCACGGCGGGGGACCCGACACATAGTGGATAATGATGCCGGTCGCGAAACGTTTACGTTTACGCTCGCGTCGGAGGCCATGGCCACCTTTTACCGGGAAAAGCTACGGGACGTGTTCGAGGAGGAAGGCT
The DNA here is from genome assembly GCA_007134175.1 of Kiritimatiellia bacterium. Taxonomy (GTDB): domain Bacteria; phylum Verrucomicrobiota; class Kiritimatiellia; order SLAD01; family SLAD01; genus SLLF01. The sequence goes on from SLLF01000165.1 coordinate 4,955, forward strand.
TTTACTGGCACTGTATTGATCGGGAGACCCGGTTGTTTCAACTGCGGCGCAACACGATTATCATTGATCTCGTGCAACACGATGCACAGATCCGCTTCGGCTTGCAGGCGGCCGATAGCGGGCTGGTTCGCACTATGATGATCGAAGCCGCCGCCGCCTTTGCAGACACCTTGCGGGTCTTGCAACAACCCTTCGATTCCAAGGCGCTGGGCCAAGGCATCCTTGACACCGATGGGGCCGGTGCTCCCCCCACCTTCGATCTTGCCGAGCCACTCACTGAACGCCACATCAAACTGGAGATCAGAGGGCGTACCAAAGCCGCCATTTATGAAGAACTGCTCGACCTGCTCCATGCCTGCGGCGATATCCCGGACCGCGAAGCTGCCCGCCAAGCCATCTGGGAGCGCGAACAGAAGATGTCAACGGCTCTGGAAGCCGGTATCGCCATTCCTCATGGCAAAACAGATACGGTCGACCGACTGGTCTGCGTCCTGGGAATCTCAAGGGTAGGCGTGCCGTGTGATTCACTGGATGGTGCACCGAGTCATATCTTCGTAATGACCCTCTCGCCTAAAACCCGCCTAGGGCCCCATCTGCAGTTCATGTCCACCATCACCCGGGTGCTGAATCCCGCCGGACGTATGTTCGTATTGGAGGCGCAATCGCCGGCGGAAATACGGGCCTACCTGGCCAGTCGCACGTCTCCCCACCCGCGACGTATGCGGAAACCCGCCACGGCCAATGAAATGAAACTGGCGGACTGGCTGTCACCAGCCGACATGATCCCCACCCTGCAAGGCACCACTGCCGAAACCACCATTCGTGAAATGTGCAGGCACGCGGCCGCACACACAGCGATTACCCCCGTTGAGAAAATCATCGCCGATATCATGGTTCGCGAAAACCGAATGCCCACGGTCGTGGGTGACGGCATCGCGTTTCCACACGTCCGCACCGCCGGTGTCAACCAGTTGCACTGTGTTGTCGGGCGCTCCTTGGAGGGCATCGATTTCAATGCGGACGGTCAACGGGAGACCCATCTTGTCTTTCTGGTACTCGTACCTCAACACGCGAACACCCTCTATATGCAGTTCGTGGCGTCGCTCTTCCGACAATTGCATAACCCCTCGACTCGCGAGAACCTGCTTAACGCTAATACCCCCGAAACCATGTGGCACGCCCTCTGTCACAAACAAGCCTGAGCCCAGGGTTCGTGTCTTCCCATGGCTTGG
>SLLF01000294.1 GCA_007134175.1 Kiritimatiellia bacterium
CCTCGGCGACGGCCCTGACCGCGTCCAGTTGAACGGCGCACCGATGCCTGCCAACCATCCGTTTGCCCAGCGCGTCACCGCCTATTTAAACCTTTTCCGCACCGATCACGGTTACGATGTGGCAACCCGTAGCACCGTTCCCGTTGCGGCCGGCGTCGCTTCCTCCGCTGCCGGGTTCGCCGCACTGGCCCTGGCGCTGGATGCCCTCTACGACTGGCAGCTTGATCGGACCTCCTGTTCCATACTGGCACGGCTAGGCAGTGGCAGTGCCTGCCGCTCGGTATTCAGTGGTTTCGTGGAATGGCACGCCGGCGAGCGGGATGACGGCATGGACAGTGTCGCGCAGCCATTGGAAGTGGTATGGCCCGATTTCCGGCTGGGGGTATGGTACATCTCGCAAGCCCCAAAACCGGTCAGCTCCCGCGTAGCGATGCGGCAAACGCGCGAAACCAGCCTGTTATATCGTGCCTGGCCGGAGCAGGTTCGCCAGGATCTAGCGGCCATTCGGGCGGGCTTGGCCGATCGCGACATCGAGCGGCTTGGTGCGGCAGCCGAGCGCAACGCATTGGCCATGCATGCCACCATGGCCGCGGCGACGCCCCCCATTCTTTATTGGCAACCGGGCACCGTTGCCGGTCTGCAGCGCATCTGGGAAGCGCGCGCAGATGGCTGCCCTGTCTTCGCCACGCTGGACGCAGGACCCAACCTAAAACTCATTTATCCGGCCAGCGCAGCAACCGACGTAGCGGAGCGCTTCCCAGAGCTGCAGCCCACTGATGGTTCAGAAATGCACCGTTAGACCGAGGGAAACCACGGGATAGACCCGGAACCAGTCCAGCACATCCTCATTCTTGCCTTGCAACTCACGCATCGCCGCCGCATTGCCCGCCATGGGCCCGGTGGACCGTAACGTATAGCGGTAATCTTGTAGCAGTACACCCAGATCAAACGAAGCCGCCACTAGCGCGTCCGGACGGACGGCATTACCGAAGCCGATCCCGAAGTAAGGGGCCACGTTATCAAAGCGAGCCGTGCCGCTCAGGCGACCGGCTTCCGCTGGCGCAAACCGTGATCCTCCCACCCGGACGATGCCACGCGGCTCACCGGTCACGTCGATGTTGGCATCCTGTACCGCCAATCCGGCGCTAAACCGGAATTGCCGGCGTGGTCCCGGGTATAGATCCAGCAACAACTTTGCGCCCAAGGATTCCCAGTCGTAGTCAAAATCCACATTGCGCGTAGTCGCTTTATAGAGGAAACTGACATAATCCGTCACGAGCCGCAGATTGGCCCATCGCGCCAGGTAAAGCACGGCGTCAACACCTACGCCTGCCGTCCCAACATGGCCACCCAGTGCAAATCCACTCCAGTTAAACGCATCCGGATTCGGATAGCCGTGCCGGTCGTAATGACTTACCGGAGCAGCATCACTCGGTGATTCCACCATAGCCCGCAGGGCCGGGGCCGACGAAGGATCCGTCGGTGGCACCGGCCTGGGTGCGGGCGCAGGTTGGGGCGCAGGTCTGGCCTCCCGCACGGATTGTATGGGGGGCGGGGTCGTCGGTTCTGCTCGCCATATGGCCGGCGCATCAGCCGTCCGTTCCCGTTCGACTGGTCGGGGGGGAGAGGGCTCTTGACGCGGGGGAGGCACCACGCGTGTGTGTTCCGGCTCCATCTGCGGCGGAGCCGGCTGGATACGAATCGCCGGCGGATCATCAGTCACCGGCTCCATGGGCTGAACCGCGGCAGGCAATGGTTCGACCGCTGTCCGTTCAGGTGTTACCCGGCGCTCCACGCGCTCCGGTCGCTCTGGTGCCTCCTGCATCCGGATATGAGGTGGCCGGATCTGCGCTTCCGCCGCAACCCATCCCAATCCCAACACGCTCACCCCACAAACCCATCTTCCCCATCGGGCCCGGCACACTGATCTGGTAGATTCCATTAACGCTTAACCCTTCCCTTGTTTCTTATCAGGCCCGCATATTGCCTGCCCAATTCACGGGAGACAAGCCTTTTTGCCTGCGTACCGAAAGGGCTGCATTCAGCCTTGACCATGACCGCCACCATGGTAGTGTTTTCCCTGATACGTATGCACGGTTTTATCATTCGAGAGTGATCATCAGGGAGGGTTGTCATGGTTCCGAATATTTCCTCGTTAAGCAGCTACATTCTGGAGTATCAACGCAGTTGTGCAAATCCTACCGGGTACTGGGCTTATGTTGCTGACACCTTTTATTGGCGCAGAAAATACGATGAGGTCCTGCGCTGGGATTTCGAGAAACCGGAAATAGCCTGGTACGTCAATGGCAAGCTAAACATCACCGAAAACATCTTCGAACGGCAGATTTACTATCGCCGCAAACAAGTTGCGCTTTACTGGGAGCCCAACGATCCCGGCCAGCCCGCCCGGAGCCTGACCTATCAGGAATTGTTCGAAGCTACCCAGCAATTCGCCAACGTGCTCATCGCGCAAGGCGTTCGCAAGGGTGACCGTGTAGCCATCTACATGCCGATGGTACCCGAGCTGGTGGTAGCCATGCTGGCCTGCGCCCGCATTGGTGCGGTCCATTCGGTTATCTTCGCCGGGTTCTCCGCCCAGTCATTGGCTGAACGGATTAATGATGCGGGTGCCCGGGTGTTGATCACCGCCGATGGCGGCTACCGGGGGGAAAAAACGATTCCGATCAAAGCCATTGCCGACGAGGCCATGGAATCCACCGAGTGTGTGGAGCGAGCCATTGTACTGCGCCGCACCGGCGAATCGGTACCGATGAAGGCCGGGCGCGATTATTGGTGGCATGACCTCAAAAAGAATGCTCCCCTGGTACACGAAGCCGTAGAGGTGGATGCAGAGGATCCACTTTATATTCTCTACACCAGCGGATCCACCGGCAAGCCCAAGGGACTGGTTCACACGACGGCCGGCTACATGGTCTACACCGCCCACACCTTCCGGAATGTCTTTCAATACGAGGAAGGCGACGTCTACTTCTGCTCCGCCGATATCGGTTGGGTCACAGGACACAGCTATCTCGTCTATGGTCCACTGTTGAATGGTGCCACCAACGTGATGTTCGAGGGCGTGCCGACCTGGCCCGATGCCGGGCGGTACTGGCAGATCATCGATAAATACCGCGTAAATCAGTTTTATACCGCTCCCACTGCCATCCGCGCGTTAATGGCGCTTGGCATGGAATGGCTGAACGGCAAGGATCTCGGTTCGCTAAAAGTGCTGGGCACCGTGGGTGAACCGATCAATGAAGAGGCGTGGCACTGGTACCACGATCATATAGGCAAGAACAAATGCCCCATCGTAGACACGTGGTGGCAGACGGAAACCGGTGGCATTATGATCAGTCCGCTGGCCGGTATCATACCGACCAAACCGTCCTATGCCACACTCCCCTTTGTTGGCATTCAACCCGCCATTGTGGACGATAACGGCAACGAATTAACCGGCAACAGTGTCGAAGGCAACTTGGCCATCAAATTCCCCTGGCCCGGTATGGCCCGCACCATCTGGGGGGATCACGAACGATTCCGCCATACCTATTTCGGACGGTTCGCCAACCTGTATTTCACCGGCGACGGCGTCAAGCGTGATGAAGACGGCTACTACCGCATTCTGGGACGAGTCGACGATGTCATCAACGTCTCCGGCCATCGGCTCGGCACGGCGGAGATTGAAAATGCCATCAACGAGCATCCCCTAGTGGTCGAATCCGCTGTCGTAGCCTTCCCCCACCCGGTCAAGGGACAAGGCATCTACGCCTTCGCCATCTGCAACGAATTCAGTACCGGGGGCGAGGCAGGCATTCGCCAGTCGGTCGTAAAAACGGTGGAGCGGATTATTGGACCCTTTGCGCGACCGGATAAAGTCCTGGTGGTCAGTGGATTGCCAAAGACGAGGTCGGGCAAGATCATGCGCCGTATCCTGCGCAAAATTGCGCTAGGCGAAGGGGATGACTTTGGCGATACGACCACCCTGCTGGATCCTGCCGTGGTCGATGAAATTGTAACCAAGGCTCGGGCCATGGAGGCCGAAGCAGGATGAAACCATTACGTGCGCGTACGTGCACCGGTTACTGACATCCGAGGCCTGAAACCGGCTCACTCCACCAGCATTACAGGATCGGGCAAGTGGCTATACCTCTTCTCGCCCAGGCGGTTCATGTGTGCCCGCGTACCACTGCATCTGGCGGGCTATTCCCATCATGATGCGGGAGTCGATTTCGGTTAACTTGCCGCGAGCCAATATGCGGCGCAGGGCCAGCATCATATGATCAGCCTTGGGCGGCTCCATGAAGCCGATGGTCAGCAAGGTGTCGCGCCACATGGCAAACATGCGCTCGCGCAAGGCCGCCGGAGCTTCCGGCCCCTCCGCGGGAGGCGGGCTATACTCGCCGGCCGCCACGTACAGCTCATAGGCGCAAACCATCACCGCATGCGATACGTTCAGGGAGGCGTAGGCATCCGACGAAGGGATCCGGATCAGATGGGTGCAGCAGGCGATATTGTCGTTGCTCAGCCCGTTATCCTCCGGCCCGAAGACCAAGGCCACCGGACCATCGGCGGCGGCCGCCAGTAAATCCGGGGCCCATTCACGCGGGGTCCGCGAATGTTGACGGTATAGTCCCGTCCGCGCCGTCGTGCCCGCGACCAAGCGGCAATCGGCAACCGCTTCCGCCAAACTCGGAACCGCCCGGTGATGATCCCACAGGTCGCGCGCCCGGTAGGACCACTTGACGGCGTCAAAGGCATTAAAGTCATCTCGCGGAGCGGCAATGACCAAGTCCTTCAACCCCATGTTCATCATCGCGCGGCAAACCGATCCCACGTTGCCACCGTAGAGGGGGCTGACCAGCACAATCCGGATATGGTCGAGACGATTCACGCGGACAACACATCAGAACGGGATGAAGTCGGTTTGCTCCGTGATCGCGGCACAGGTATGCGCCATCAGCTCCGACGTGGCGGTTAGATCATTCAAGCTCACCACCTCGCAGGGGGTGTGCATGTAGCGATTCGGGATGCTGACCAAACCGGTGGCGACACCGCCGCGTGTTATCTGGATGGCGTTGGCATCCGTGCCGGTGCCGCGCGATTCAACGTTAATCTGGTGGGCGATCTTCTGTTTCTCCGCCGTCTTCACCATCAGATTGAACAACTTGGGATTCACATTAGGTCCGCGCGTGATGACCACCCCCTTGCCCACGTTGATCTTGCCGTATTTTTTAACCGCATCCCCCATCGAGGGGTAATCCGTCGCAAACGTGACGTCCACGGCCATGCCCACCTGGGGGTCGACGCCGAAAGCGGCCGTCCGCGCTCCACGCAAACCGATCTCCTCCTGGACCGTAGCCACGGCATGCACCTCGGCTTGCGGTTTCAGCTTGGCCAACAGGCGGGCCGCTTCGAGCACCGTGAAGGCCCCTACCCGGTTGTCCATACCACGTCCGGCTACCAGGTCGCGGTCCAGGCGCTGCAGGGTCGGCGCCAGTACCAGTGGATCCCCAATGGACACCATTTTTTCCGCGGCGCGCCGATTGGCCGCACCAATATCCACCCATTGGGCATCCAGCTTGGTGACCTTGTTGCGCTGCTCTTCCTGCAGTAAATGGATCGGGCATTTACCGATCACACCCGCCACGTGTGCCCCTTTGCGACCACGGATAATGACGTGCTGTCCTTGCGGAATCTGAGGATCCCAGCCGCCCACGGGCTGGACCCAGCAGAAGCCGTTATCGTCAATATGACTGATCAAAAAACCGATCTCATCGTAATGGCCGGATAACATAATGCGCGGTCTTCCGCCGGGATTGATGACGGCATCACTATTGCCATGCGTGTCACGCCGGATATCGGTCGCGAATGAACGGGCTTCCTCGAGCCAAACAGCCGCCGCCTCGTCCTCATACCCGGAGGGACTAACGGTGGCAAGCAAGCGCGACAAAAATTCGAACGATCGTTTCTTCATAGCTCTACTCCTTACTAAGGCCATTCAGTAAATACCATATTGCTGCGTTCTCGTCCATTGGCCGAGGTCCAGGCGAACGCCACCCGCGTACCCGACGGGGGAATACGCAAACCATTGAAGCCATTACGGATGTTACGCAGTTCCTTGACATCTTCGCCTCCGTCGGCAATAGACGCGAAACGTCCCCCCTGCCAGCGCACACCGTCCC
>SLLF01000183.1 GCA_007134175.1 Kiritimatiellia bacterium
AAACCGCCCTCCCGCTGATCCTGACATTCTTTCCCGGCACAGGGTCCGACCTTGTCCGCAGCCTGCTGGGCATGGCAGAATATCTCGGGGAGTTCACCAACGCCTTGCTGCTCAACCGGCAGTTCAAGCGCTTTGAGAAACAGGCCCGCGGATTGGCGCACCATGTCATCGCGGATGCCCGCATCCGGCATCTGCCCGGTATCGATTGGGCGCACGCGCTGCATTGGATGGTACGCGACCTGAAAAAGGCCGGGAACCGGGATTTTCATAGCGAGGGTGTGGCCCGGCCGTATACCCACACCCTGGATCTGGCCGGGGCCTCTTTTTGCACGGCCTTGCTGGCCCATGCGGAGCGGAACATGCCGGTGCGGGACAAGGTCTGGAACTGGGCGTCCCGCTGGCAAAAAGTGTACGATGCGGCCTCCGGGCTGCTCGGGGCCTCCCGCTACTATGAGGGTGGGCCGTGGAATTATTCATTTCGTTTGTTGCACGACATGCGGGCGCGCATCACCCTGCATGGCGGGGAGGGTCCCTTCCTGCGCGACCTGGAACGTTTTTTCGGGTTTGACCAGCCGCCAGTGCAACAGCCGTTTGATCCGGACGATGACGGCGCGTGGGCCGCGTTTGGAACGGAGCTGCACCGATTCGAAGGGTTCAACAACGAGCCGGATATGGAGACGCCCTATGCGTTCCTCTATGCGGGTGCACATGCACGCACCTGCGAAGTGATTCGGGCCGCACTGGCTGCGCAGTTCCGACCCGGTCGGGGTGGTCTGCCGGGCAACAACGATTCGGGCGGGTTGACCTCGTCGTATGTCTGGAACGCGCTGGGCTTGTTCCCGGTGGCAGGGCAGCCTGTGATGCTGGTGGGTAGCCCGTCGTTCAGCGAGGCGAAATTGAAACTACCGCAATCCGAGCTGCGTATCACGGCCAACTGCCGGTCCGCGGAGGATATTTATGTGCAGCAAGCGCGCTGGAATGGGCGGTGGCTTGAGCGCCCCTACCTGACGATGCGGGAGTTCCTGCAAGGGGGGACGCTGGAATTCACAATGCAGTCGCAACCGGGCGAATGGGGTTCCCGGGTCCGGCCACCATCCTACACGGATCCCGGCCAACCGGCAGCACACTTCTGACCAAGTGATGTCAACGTCGCCCTGGACAAAGGGTAGACAAACAGGGCAGAAAATGCGATCATCCGTTCGTCTCTGTACTATACGGGGGCCTTGAGCGTATAGCCCATCAAGTTTTAATGGTTATCATGTCAACCAGAGTTACCATGCGGGAGATCGGCAGGCGGGTGGGGGTTTCCCACGCGGCGGTCTCCTATGTCCTTAACGATAAGGGACGCGAACGGGGTATCCCGGAAAAGACGGAACAGCGCATTCGTGCGGTGGCAGCCGAAATGGGCTGGCAACCCAATCACATGCTGTCGGCCTTTTCCACCGGCAAGACGCGGTTGATAGGGTTGTGGCAGCGAGGATTCGGCGAAGCCTATCATAGCTGGGTCACCAAGACGGTCCAGGAACTGTTGCAGGAAGATGGCTATGCCATGCTGAACAGTCCCGCCTATACCGATGACTCGAACGATGAGCACGACCTGCGTTTATTCAACCGCTGGTCTGTCGAGGGATTGATTGCCTTGGGCGGCGCGATGCCTTTAGTCCAGTTTCTCAATGCCCATCCCGATTGGCGATTGCCTTTAGTCCACATGGGCTCGTTCCCGTTCGCCGATTCCCTGGCCTTCGATACCGTCTATGTAGATGTCCTCACGCCCGCCCGGGCCGGACTCGAGCGCTGGTATGCGGGCGGGCGTCGCCGGATCGCCATGCTGGCCGGCCATGGCCCCTTCGGGGATGACAGGCATCCACGTGAAGATATGTACCTCGACTTCACGCGCGAATACGGATTGAAAGAGGAACTAATCGCCTTCCCCAAAGGCGTTTCGCAGCGGGTCGGAGCCCGGCAGGTGCTTAAAAGGCATATTGCTCGATATGGCTGCCCTGAGGCGATATTCTGCCGGTCGGACGAGGTGCTAATGGGCGCGGCCAAGGTGTTGCAGGAGCTGGGACGTAAAGTGCCGGACGAGGTGGACTTGCTGGGTATCGACGGGATTCAGGACATCTACTACCTGTCGCACCCTGCTTCCACCGTGGCCCAACCGGTCGAGGAGATGTGCCAAGTGGCCTGGCGCCTCTTGCAGGAGCGTATTGCGGAGCCGGATGGACCGTTGCGACGCGAGGTGCTGCAAGGAACACTGATGTGGCCGGTCCGGATAGAGGACGAACCGGTTTCGACAGGGGCTGAATAATCGGTTCGGCCCGGGTATACAGGTTTCGGGTGACAGTGGGGCCTCTGGGCCTTACCCAGGTTTTTCAGGCATGAGAGAACGGACGACGCTTACGTGGACGCTTATGGTGGACGAACGAACCGCATCGTCGTCCGTAAGCGTAGCCGTACGCGTTTACCGGATCCTCATGTTCTCTCAGACAAGGGAGAGGTAGGAGGTCCATGGAACAGACTGCGAAATCGGATTGCACCCATGCGACGGCGCCGGAAGGTGTCTTTTCCAACGATGAAAGTTGGCGGTACCGGCGGCACTTGACCTTGCCGGAATTTGGGCCGGAGGCGCAGCAGAAGTTGAAGCGGGGCCGCGTGCTGTTGATCGGGGCCGGTGGATTGGGGTCGCCTGTATCGATCTATCTGGCTGCCGCCGGGGTGGGGACGATAGGCCTGGTGGATTTCGACACGGTGGATTTGTCGAACTTGCAACGGCAGATACTCTACACCACCCAGGATATCGGCCGACCTAAAGTGCAAGCGGCGCGCGACCATTTGCAGGCATTGAACCCCCATGTGGATGTGCAGGTGCATGAGACGAATTTGGGCCGCAAAAACGTCGCCGCCATCCTGCAAGGGTACGATGTGGTCGTCGACGGCACCGACAATATTCCTACACGGTACCTGCTGAACGATGCCTGTGTTCAACTTGGCATTCCCAATGTGCACGGCAGCGTGTTCCGGTTTGAGGGACGGGTCACCGTGTTTGGTATGCCGCAGGGTCCGTGCTACCGTTGTCTCTATCCGGACCCACCTCCGCCGGAGCTGACCCCCGACTGCACGGAAGAAGGGGTACTGGGGGTTTTGCCGGGACTGATCGGCCTGATGCAGGCTAACGAGACCATCAAGTTGCTTACGGGTATCGGGCGCCCTCTGGTGGGTCGTTTGCTGATGTGTGATGCGTGGTCCCTCACCTTCCGCGAGCTGCAACTGGCCCGAAATCCCGAGTGTGCGGTGTGTGGAAAGACGTGATGATCCGCTGCCACAACAACCAGCACCAACCGAAAACCGCACGCCCGTGTGCCTCGGTTCGGTGACACTCATTTCTAGTTGACACAGCGCCTTGCGCTGGTAACTTTCTCGGGTAAGTTATAGGCCTGCGCGGTTCTGGCACAAAAGATGGCATTGCGTTACGCCTTGAGGAATGAAAGTATGACGGGCATCTCATCACGGTGTGAAGGGTGCGGAACATGGATTATCTGAGTTTGGGCGAATATGAAGAGCGCATCGCTGCTACACGCGACCGCCGGATGGCTTGGTGGCGCGAGGCGCGTTTCGGGTTGTTTGTTTATCACGGACTCTATTCCTCCCTGCTGGATTGCCATCACCCGCACGCCGGGGTGACGGTGATGGAACTGGAATTCGAGGAAGAACCCGTTTTCCATCGTGCCAGTCATTTTCCGCAACTCCATGCCGGTCGCGATTTTTCCAGGAAAGGAACCGCATCATGACGAAAATAACCGATCCGTCGCATCAAGCCGGTACAGAACGGTCCATCGGCGTAGGCTTACTCGGGCCGGGCAAACGGCTGCAGTCTGTGCTGCGCCGTCTGGTAACGGGCCATCCCTCGATCCGGGTAGTGGCGGCCTATGATCAAAATCCTGCTGTATACGACGCCTTGCGCAAACCGTATGGAAATTTCCGGGCGCATGCGCAGGCAGCGGACCTGGCGCAGGATCCGGAGGTGGATTGGGTGCTGATCGGGTCTTGGAACAATGCGCACGCCGATCACATCGCAGCCGCCGTAGAGGCCGGCAAGCACATCTTTTGCGAAAAACCACTGGCGGCCACGCTGGAGGATTGTCTACACATCCGAAAGCTTTTGCAGGGTTCCCGTAGCCGGTTTGTATTCGGCTTGGTGCTGCGCTATGCGCCGCTGTATGACCGCATACGCACGCTTATTGCGGACGGTACGGTAGGTGCGGTTTTGTCGCTGGACTTCACCGAGACGCTGCACTTCGATCATGGCGGCTACATAATGGGGGGCTGGCGCCGTTCCCGCGCCATGGCCGGTCCCCATATCCTGGAGAAATGCTGTCATGACCTCGATGTGGCCAACTGGCTGGCCGGTAGTCTACCCGTGCGGGTGGCGAGTTTCGGGGCGCGCCGCTTTTTTGTCCCCGACCGCGCCAGCCGCGCAACGGAACTGGGTCCCGATGAGCACGGGACACCGGCTTTTGAGTCGTGGCGCGGCCGACAGGAGGCTTCGCCGTTCAGCGGGGACACCGACATGCTGGATGCCCAAGTGGCGATCCTGGAATATGCCAACGGGGTTCAAGCCAGTTTCCACACCAACACCGCTTCGGCCCTTCCCGAACGACGGTTTCACCTGGTCGGCGAGCGGGGGACCGTTCGTGGCGATCTTTTGACCGGTGAGTTGGAATATGCGCCCATGCAGCACATGAACCTGAAGTACGGCGGAGTCCGAACGGCCCCCCCCAGGTTCATGCAACGGCTGGCCCACGCTGGCGGGCATGGCGGCGCGGACGACCTGATGGCGGACAACCTGCGACGCGTCATGCAGGGGAACGCGGAACCGCAAGCCGGGATCGCGGAGGCGCTGACCGCAGCGATTCCGGCGTTTGCGATCGATGAAGCCCAGCGCTCCGGAACCATCGTTGATCTGCGCCCGCTATGGCGAGAGACGGGTTTGTTCGCGGGGATGGAGCTGAATCCATGACGGGAAAAACCAGAATGGGCCTGGCCATGCGGGGCGAAAGGCCCGACCGGGTTCCGGTGATGTGCCAGTTGGCCCTGGGACATATTTACAAACATGCCGGCATGGACCCCATCGAGTTCTGGTACGGCAATGACGGGTTTGCCGAGGCGCATATTCTCATGGCGGAGCGCTATGGATTCGACGGCACCCTGCTGCCCAAAGGCGGCTGCGATCCGGCCGTGCGCCAGCGCATTCTGCGGGTCGAACAGCACGGTGATGGCCATCTCGTGCATTGGCGCGACGGCTCGCGCACCGTCATCCCGGCCGATGACTACCCCATCCACGAAGATGCAACCCCGCCCGCCAGCCCCGTGCTCCATCTCAAGCAGGAACGCGGCAAACGCTACAAAAGCAAACAGAAACCGGTCCGGCCCGCCGACATCGTCGCCTTCGATCCGGAGATGATTCCGTTGCTCGATGGGCCAAGCGATTTGCCGGACTATCACTTCGCCGTACTCGATTATGTGCTCCGCCGCAAGGGGGACACCTGGTCCGTTCACGGAGAGACCGGCACCGCGCTGGGGCAGTTCCTCCGTCTTTTCGATTCCTATGGGGACGCGCTCATGGGCCTGCTCGATGACCCGGGCCGCACGCTGGCGCTCATGGAACGTTTGAATCAAAACGTCAAGGTTCTGGCCCTGGCGCAATGCACCCGCCCGATCGCTGCCCTGAAGTTCAGCTCGGCGTTCGCCGGCGCCGGCTTTCTCTCGCCCGAATTGTACGAGCGCTTCGTTCTGCCCTTCGACAAAGAGCTGATCGCCGCCGCGCATGCCGCCCGCGATATCCCCTGCTATATGCATACCTGCGGCGCCATCGGCGACCGCCTCGAGCTCATGGCGGAAACGGGGATTGACGGTCTCGAATGCCTCGATCCGCCGCCCCTGGGCACCGTGGACCTCGCCGATGCCGTCCGCCGGATCGGCCACCGCCTTTTCATAAAGGGCAATCTGGACTCGGTCAACGAATTGAGCGGAAAGCGCCCCGACGAGATTCGTGACATCATCCGGCGGCGCCTGGCCATCGGCATGCACAATCCGCGCGGATACATTCTGAGC
>SLLF01000237.1 GCA_007134175.1 Kiritimatiellia bacterium
ATGAACTTCTTTGACGGGGCCATCGAGCAGCGGGATGGCGGCCTCTATTTCAACGAAGGGACGTTCTCGGTGCGACTGGATGAAGCCGCAGCGGCCAAAGTGGTCAAAATGGTCGGCAAGGATATCGCGTTCGGTATCCGCCCGGAGGACATTGATGATGCCCGGTTTGCTGCCGATACGGATCCGGGGCATCGGATGAAAGCCAAGGTAGAAGTAGTGGAGCCCATGGGTGCGGAAGTGTTCATCTACTTGAATACGGGCAAGAACGATTTCATCGCGCGGTTGGATGCACACGACAAAGCCACGGTGAACGAGGATATCGATTTGATAATGGACATGCAGAAGGCCCATTTCTTCGACCCGGAGAGTGGCGAAGCGCTGGTCTGACATATGCCTGTTATAGGCTTTATCGCGGAAAGTTTGATTTTCCTGCTGGTTGTCGCGGTTTCTTTTCTTGTACTGACGCTGCTGGCCAGCTTCTTGCGGTTCTATTTCCTGGCCCAACGGGTTAAACTCGCTGATCCGTCCGAACAAGATCCCGAGGAACGGTTTCGGCTGCAGGTGGTTCAGTCGTTGGGTGCGCTGCATCAAAAACCCGCCCCTTTTACCTTGCTGCTTGTATCGGTGCGCCGGCTGGCGGAGGGTACACAGGGATCTGAAGATGATCCGGATGAGGGGATACCGACGGCGATCACCGATCAACTTCGGACGCGATTGCGTGACCAGGACGTCGTTATGACGCGCTCTGCAGCGGTAATCGGTGTGATCGGGCAATTTGCCGGTAACGGTGCAGCACGCATTGTGCAGCGTTTGCTGGCGGATCCGCCGACTTGGCCTGAGGGGGAAGGTTCGTCCCGAACGTGTGTCCTCCAGGTAGGGGCGGCGGCATTTCCGGAACACGCCGATAGCGCCGCCTCCTTAATTGCTGCGGCCGACGAGGCGCTAATCAATGCGCAGTCGGCAAAGGCGACACCTGCATGGCGGTTTGCGGCTTCAACGTTGTCTCCTCCCCCCCCGGCCGCCAATGCGAATTCGCCGGAAACACCGGTTCCCGCCAGCCCGATAGTTGACCCGGTCACGGGGGCGTTAAAGGCAGAACGGTTAGATGCCGCTTTGCGTAAAATGGTGGCGCAACAGCGCAGGGACGGCCGTCCGGTGAGTGTGGTCTATTGCTCGATCAATCATTACCTGCATTACCAGAACCACTATCCGGAGTCGGTCGGGTTGCAGGTGCTGAAGCGAGTAGCTGATGTGCTGGGTGACGAGACGCGCGAATCGGACATTATGGCGCGCACCGGAAAAGCGGATTTTGTGCTGATTTTGGATTGTGCGCCAGCGGCGGCGGTAAAGGTCGCCGACCGCTTACATGAGTGCATCCGCCAACTACCGCTTGTAGTCGAGGACCAAACCGTGAGGTTGTCTGTCAGTGCGGGGGTGGCCGGTCATCCGGACCACACCGGCGATGCGCAACAGATGAAGGACTTTGCCCGCACCGCGATGTGGACGGCCCGGGCTCGCGGGACGCATGGGGCCTTGCTTTACAATTCGGCGATGGTTACGCATCACACAGACGATAACGAAATCAAGGATACGTTTTAGCCGCGGACCAATGCTTATGCCTATTTCATCGGTAAAATTAGGGGTGAATATTGATCACGTGGCTACGCTGCGCGAGGTGCGGGGGACTGCTTACCCTGTACCTCTCGCGGCGGCCTTGAAATGCGTGGACGCCGGGGCCCATTCGATAACCGTGCATCTGCGGGAAGACCGGCGGCATATTCAGGATGATGACGTGTTTGCCTTGAAAGAAGGATTGTCTGTGCCGCTGAACCTGGAAATGGGATGCGTTCCGGAAATTGTGGAAATCGCACTGAACGTCCGACCGGCGGAGGTGTGCCTGGTGCCGGAACGCCGTGAAGAACTGACCACCGAAGGGGGCCTGGATGTAATCGGTCGCCGCCCGGAAGTGTTCAAGACCGTAGAGCAATTGACGGCGGCCGGTATTTCCGTGAGTCTGTTTGTTGAGCCGGACCCCGAACAGCTGGCTTGTTGCGCTGATTCGGGTGCGGCGTATGTTGAGCTCCATACGGGTCGTTTTTGCGATACGAGCGGAGAACGAGCCGCGACGCTGTTGCGACAATTGATCAAGGGTGCGGAGCAGGCCCACACGAGCGGTCTGAAGGTCAATGCCGGCCATGGTATACACCTTGGTAATGTGGCCGATGTGCTGCGCCTACCCCATTTGGACACGCTCAATATAGGGCACAGCATCATCAGTCGTGCGGTCCTGGTCGGTATGGAAGCGGCGGTGCGCGAAATGCTTCAGGCGCTGTCCGGCGTCACCGGCGAGGAGCGCTAAGCCATGCCGGCTGGAGCGGGAAAGGCATCATGAAGATTGTCAGTACCGAGGAAATGCGGGCGCTGGATCACCGCACGATAGAAGAGTTTGGGGTTCCCGGCGAAGAGCTGATGGATCGGGCGGGTTTCCATATTGCGGAGCAGGTTGATCGATTGGCCGCTTGCTGGTTCGACTCGTCCTGTACCATCCAGTGTTTGGCCGGTCGCGGCAATAACGGCGGTGACGCGCTGGTTGCTGCGCGATACCTCCGGGACCGGAAGTACAACGTGGAGGTCTGCCTGGCCGGTAATGTAAGCGATCTGCGTGGCGACGCGTTGCAACATTGGCGGCGGCTTAGCGAGCTGGACGTTCCGTTTTACGAATGGGCCACCTTGGCTGATTGGGAGGGGGCGCAACAGTCATTTCCTCCCGGGGATATCCTCGTTGACGGCTTGCTGGGCACGGGTACCGCGGGACCACCGCGCGGGCCGATCGCTGGTGGCATCGCCTATATCAACGCTTGCCTTGACCGTGTGCGGGTGGTAGCGATCGATGCACCCTCGGGCCTGGATCCAGATTCTGGAGCGGTACCCGGTGCAGCGGTGCAGGCGGATATAACGGTGGCACTGGGATTGCCCAAGAGGGGACTGGTTCAGCCGTCGGCAGCGGCCTACGTCGGCCACCTGACCGTAGCGGATATCGGCTTTCCCCGGGAGTATATAGCTGAGTTGACCGGCACGCCCGGGGTAGAAGTCATTCACCGCACCGATTTAAAACCTTTTTTCCCGCGACGCGACCGCCACGCACACAAGGGGACATATGGGCATGTGCTGATCCTGGGCGGTTCACGCGCCTATCCTGGGGCGGCCGCATTGTCCGTGCAGGGGGCGTTACGGGCCGGTGCAGGTCTGGTGACGGCGGCGGTACCCGCTTCGGTTGTGCCGATCGTAGCGGGCTTAGCCGGGCCGGAGGCCATTGTACGGGGGCAGCCGGAAACGACCGACGGGTCGTTGGCGGCCACCGCCTGGGATGGTTGGAGCGAGCACGCCAGCGCCTTTGGGGCGCTGGTCGTCGGACCGGGACTCACCCCCCATGCGGATTCGCTGTGCCTCGTCGAGCGGGTGCTGCAAGATAGCCGTTGCCCAGTGGTACTCGATGCCGATGCCCTGCGCGTGCTGGTGGGACATACGGATTGGCTGCGTGCTTCCGGCACACCCTTGATTTGCACCCCGCACCCCGGCGAATTTGCCGCGTTAACAAATTGTTCGGTTGAGGCCGTCCAGTCCGATCGGGTGGACGCCGCGCGGACGGCGGCCCGGGAGTGGGGCGTGTGGGTGGTGCTGAAGGGTTGCTCAACCGTGGTGGCGACACCGGACGGTCGCGCACACATCAACCTGACGGGGAACCCCGGCATGGCTACCGGCGGTACCGGGGATGTGCTGGCCGGTGTGATCGGTGCGCTACTGGCGCAAGGCCAAACACCACTCAACGCGGCCCGGGCCGGTGTATACGTGCATGGGGCCGCCGGCGACTTGGCGACGGCCGGGTGCCCGGAAATCGGTTTGATCGCCTCGGATGTGGTCGGACATTTGGGTTTCGCTTTTCAGTCGCTATGCCTGCGCTGACCTCGATCCAGCGCCTCGCGGATTTGATGCAGTAAGTCGTTAGCCGTGTAAGGTTTGGCGATCACTCCCAGTGCTCCCGCAGCCAAGAGCCGCTCGGTCTTTTCTGCCTGGACATAACCGCTTGTAAGCAGAATAGGCTGGTCGGGCACTACCGCACGCAACGCCCGGAAGGTGCGTTCCCCGTCCAGGCCCGGCATAACCATGTCGAGCAACACCAAATCGATTCCACCACGTGCCTGGTCAAGTGATGCCAATGCCGCCAGGCCGGAGTCAGCCAGGAGCACGGTATAACCATGCGCCGTAAGCACCTCCTCGACCAGCGAGCGTACCACCAGTTCATCGTCAACCACCAGCACTGTTTCGGTCCCGTCGACTGGGGTGGCGACGGTGGTGGTTGTTTTGCTGCTGTTCCCTTCGCCGCTGGGTAAGTAGCAAATGAAGGTGGTGCCTTCTCCCTGAACACTTTCCACGCGGATATGACCGCCGTGGTTGGTGATGATCCCGTAAACGATAGCCAGACCAAGGCCGGTACCGCCGGCGGCGGAGCGGGTAGTGTAAAAAGGCTCGAAAATATGCTCCAGCTGATCGGCTGGAATACCGCTGCCGTTATCTTGACAATAGAGGCAAACGTGGGGCTCGGTAGTGGACACATCAAGCAACTTCCGTTCGTAAGCGGTTAATGGGCGCACATCTACGCGTAACTGGAGTCGTCCAGCAGCCCGGTCTTGTGTGGCCGCCACACCGTTCAAGCACAAATTCATGATGGCTTGGTTCAATTGTCCGGCATCACCTTGAACCACGGGGTTGGCCGGATGGAGACTCGTTTCCATGACCCGTTCGCGGCCTACCGACCGTCGTACGAGGCGTACCACATCCTCGAGCACCTGGTTGATGGCTACCGGTTCTTTAGCAAAATGTTTGCGGCGCGCGAACGCGAGTAACTGCTGGGTCAAATCGGCGGCCCGCATAGCGGAATCCTCGATTAACTGCAAGTCGCGATGCCACTTCGTGCCCGCTTGCATCTGCGACTTCACGTGGGAGGCAAACCCGAGAATGCCGCTCAAAATGTTATTGAAGTCATGGGCAATGCCGCCGGCCAGCAATCCAACCGCCTCCATCTTTTGGGCATGGCGCAAGTGATCCGTTAGCGCACGGTTCTCGGCCAGTTGATCTTCCGCCCGCAAGCGGGCGGCGACGTGCAGGGCCGCGATGGTTATTAATTCCACTTCTGCGTGGTCATAGTACTTCTTCTGCTTGTCGAGCAGGCCCAGTACGCCACGTAGCTGACCGCTGGAATCGCGCAAAGGGGCGCCAAGATAGGTGACGTAGCCCGCTTGCCGGACGGCGGGATCGGACCGGTAAGGATCCGTTAGATTCAGGGCGTTACAATACAACGGGGCGGCAGACTGCAACACCGCCTGCTGCACGCTGGCGGGAAGGGGAGGGAGCTCGGCCGAGCTTCTGGATGACTGCACCAGGAAAGTCCGATTATCTCCAGGCAGGAAAATATAGACCAGGTCGGCACGGTACATGTCGTGAAGAATCCGGCAGATGCCCTCACAATACGCCGTTACGTCGGCGGGTAGACCACTGGCTTGGCCCATGAAATGCTTGAACTTCGCGATCAGAATCTGGGCGCGCTCATGCCGCTGCTCCAAGGTCCGCGGCTGCTGCCGCCACTGGCGTTCATGTTCCTTGCGTCGATGGATATGCCGTGCCACGACCAGAATGCGGCTGGTGTCTTTCACCTCCACGTCCAGCGGATCGAACCGGATATCGAACCATTGATAAAAGCCGGCGGCTCCTAGCCAACGGATTTCCCGCCATTCCGTGGGCTGACCGGCCACAGTGGCCTCTACTGCGTGCCGCCAAACCGCCTGGTCATCCGGATGGATGAGCTGGTCCGCGTAGTCGGCCTGTTGACGGCAATGTGCTGAACCCCATCCGGTATAGTGCTCAAAGGCCATGTTGACAAAGCAACAGTGACCTTCTGCATCGAGCACCAATATGGGGTCCGACGTCGATTGCAGCAATACGTTCAGCATGGTGTCGCGCCTGCCGCCAATGGCTGCTTCCTTTGGCGCGGGCGTGGGTGGCGGTAGTGGGGCGTGGGTGGGCATGATG